>JAGLXN010000093.1 GCA_023132875.1 Candidatus Parcubacteria bacterium | reverse complement strand
AATCCGAATCAGCCACAATAACTGCACTGATGATCGAATTATCAAAGGGTAGTTCGCAGGATGTCACAGTTCCCATCGTTAGCGCTGGGACAGCTACCTGGGGAGGATTAGGTGATTATCAGACCTCCCCTAATCCGGTAGTAATTGGATCTGGTTCATTGACAAGTTTGTTGACAATAACGATTCATAATGACCTCATTGATGAAGATGATGAATTTGCGATCCTCGGACTTGGGTCGCCAATAAACGCCCTTCTGGGGGCTATTCCAATTCATACGATGACTATAGTTGATGATGATGATCCTCCAGATGTTGCCTTTTTCACTCCGGGGCAGGTGGTGTCTGAGGAAATTGGTACCTTTACCACAAGTCTGACATTGGCTGAAGAATCAGCCAAGACAATATCTGTACCATATACAATTTCCGGGACGACCATTCCAGCAGATTATGTGATTCACAACCCTTCTCCATTAATCTTCCCCCCAGGTATAAAAACGGTGGAAATTAATATGAGTATTCTGGAAGGCGACGGATGGGAAGTGGATGAAACCTTAATAATTACCCTTCAAACACCAACTAATGCTGTGGTTGGTTCTCCTGGAGCGCAAACAATAATAATTACTGAATCATCTGCAGCTCCAACTGTGTACTATGCATCATCCAGCCAGAGTATTGTGGAAGGAGATCAGACCCTTGATATTTACGTCCAGATGAGCAATGCCTGGAGTGAGGATGTCATCGTCCCCTATACCCTCTCAGGGAATGCCTCGGCCGGGACTGGGGATGATTACCTGGTCTCCGCCAGTCCTCTGGTGATACCCGTGGGCTACACCCTGGGAAGCATCCAGGTTCAAATAAATGAAGATGCCATAGATGAAGATGATGAGCAAATTGTTATCACGATAGGAGATGTCGTTGAAGGCATTAAAGGCTCACCAACCGTCCACACTATCCAGATCGCGGATAATGACTCCCCTCCAGAGGTTGACTTCTACGGATCACATGTGAATGGGATGGAAAACGGGGGAGCGATTTCTATCTCAGTTAATCTGAGTCTTACTTCAGTTCATGACGTTAGCATACCGCTGGTACTTTCTGGTTCTGCCTCTTTGGGTGCTGATTATTCAATTTCCACCCCCACCTTGGTAATACCGGCAGGGAATAGCGGCGGCTCGATATTGATCACATTCGTGGATGACACTCTTTACGATCCAGATGAAAATATCATTATTGATCTGGGAGTACCTACAAATGCAACCCTGGGTTCTGCGACACAGTTTATTGTAGATATTGAAGATGATGAAATTCCACTTTGTGACGTGGGTACTCATTTGTTGACGGTGGGAACAGACTCTCTTGTTTGGTCAATTACCAATGAAGGAGAGGCATTAATCTTTACTGGTGGATCGATCTCCTGGCCGGAAATTTCACCCAATCAACCCCGCCTAATAGAGATCCAGTTTTCTGGATCGACAGTATTCAGCGGAAGTCAGAAACCTCCCTCGTATTCCTATTTTGCCTGGGAAGGATTTTCCAGCCTGGATACCACAACTACAGCATTCTTTTTTGATGGTTCAACTGGTTCTGGAGATCATGTATTGGTAGGTAATTTCCAAAACGCAGTAGATGGCACAATCTGTAATTTAATCGAAACTTATAACAAGCCCTAACTATGAAAAATAAAAAATCGACCCCAGGCGTAAAAAAATCAGAAATAGGACAGAGCTTAACCGAATTTGCTCTTGTTCTGGTGTTCTTGCTTTCTTTGCTAGCCGGTGTATTCGAT
>JAGLXN010000092.1 GCA_023132875.1 Candidatus Parcubacteria bacterium | reverse complement strand
TTATAATCCTTTAAACTTTCTCTCACTAAAAACTTCCATATTTTTATATTTTCGTTATCCTTATCCTGAAGTTTCTTTGTTTCTTTTCTGGCAAATTCTTCTAATTTTTCATTTTTCTCCGCTTCTTTGTGAAATCTTATATAAAGCTTCGTCATTTCTTCAATCGGATTTTTATTTATTTTTTTCTTATCGCCCCAATTTTTATAAGCGTAAATCAGTTTTCCAAACTGCGTTCCCCAATCGCCGATGTGGCTGTCTCCGATGACTTTATATCCCAAAAATTTATATATATTATAAAGCGACTGTCCGATTATTGTTGAACGCAAATGTCCGATATGCATCGGCTTGGCGATATTCGGCGCGGAATAATCAATAACAATCGTTTTATCTTTTCCTAATTCAGAAGATCCGAATTTATCTTTCTTTTTTAAAATACCGCACAAATTTTTTCTAAGACATTGATCAGATATTCTAAAATTAATAAACCCTGGTTTGGCAATTGTTATCTCGCTAAATAAATCTTCATTTATGTCACTTTGATGGTTTGATAAGCTCACTATGACATTATTATTGTCATCCTGAGCTTGTCGAAGGATATTCTTAATCTCCTCCGCAATCTCCATTGGATTTCTATTTAACTTCTCTGCTAAAACCATCGCAACATTAGAAGCGTAATCGCCAAAATTTTTATCCTGTGGCCATTCCACGACAAAATCAGGGATTTCAACATCCTTATATAAATCCTTTACAGCTTCACTTATAATTTCCTTTATTTCTTTGTTTAACATAATTTTATTGTAGCATATTTTCACTTTTTAAAAAAGTAAGATGGACTGTTTTTGTCCATCTTATTTACCATGTGTTCAGATGTATATCCTTCTGTACGCCGTCATATTTATTTCTTACTGTAATTTTAATTGAGTATATTTCGTTTTTTGGAAGCTCAAAATCTTTACAGAACTGTCTCTTATCTTGATCAACTTTCATGTCCCATTCAAGATACTTAGTCTTTCCTGGGTACAGATAACGTATTGAGAGAATTTTTGCCTCAGACATTTTATTTTCGGAATTATCAATGATAACCCTAATCTTTAAAAGACCACTTTCGCTACCATTTCCAACAATAGATACAGTTGCGTTAATTTCATCCGCATTTAATAGGTTTGCCTTAATTTCTTTTCTGTTGGTATCTGCAGTAATTTTAAGATTATTCAGACCCACTAACAAGGCGACTATTATTATTGCTACGGCTAATACTTTGAGACCAAATAAAATTTTTTTATTCAATTACATTCCTCCCTTTTATATGCTTATTGCGTTCAACTAAAATCTATCACAAACAAAAAAACTGTCAACAGCTGACAGATTTAGTTAAAAGTTAAAAAGTCTATAAAGTTAAAAGTTGTGAATTATCTGACTTTATGAACTTTATAACTTTCTACTTTATGAACTATTTTGTGGGGCGTACAGGGCTCGAACCTGTGACCATCAGCTTAAAAGGCTGCTGCTCTACCAACTGAGCTAACGCCCCGGATTCATATTAACATTTTAACATATAAACATTTTAACATTTTTTAAATTAC
>JAGLXN010000091.1 GCA_023132875.1 Candidatus Parcubacteria bacterium | reverse complement strand
TAGCAGCCGGGCCTTGCCCGGCACACAACGAATTTGATGGAGAGGGATGCGGAATAGCTGAGACCTTTTTAAGATTAATTGGGTTGTCATAGTCTTAAACTTATTTATCAATAAATTGCTGTTCATTCCGCACCCCTCATCATAGCGGTGAAGAAATCATGGATCAGTTATATGACAAAGCATTAGATATGATGGCTCAAGCTTTTGACGCTTTGTCCAGAAAAGTGGGCAATCCTGAGCTACAGTCGATGGGTGACGGCTATGTGTACCGCTACAAAGAAAAATCAATATATCAAGCTATCGTTCAGAAACTGGTTAGAGTAGTTACGGGGGTGCAAGCGATTAATCTCCTGAATAAGGCCGGTCTACTTCAAGAACAAGCAGCATTGCAAAGGGTTCTCGACGAATTCGAGGAAGATATTGCCCTTCTGTGCTTTGGAATAATTTTTGGCGAGATTACTGATCTGCACAAAAAATATTTGGCCGTTTTCTATGAAGAGGAATTCGATGATCCAGAGAGCGCAATTGCATCTACGCAAAAGCGTCCGATGATACTTCGAAAGAAAATTCGGGCATTTAATAGTAAGGATAGAGGTGCCGGGTATGATCAAAGCTCGACAATCGAAGTCAGCAGAACTATTAGTAAAGCTTACTCCGGTTATGTTCACGGAGCGTCACCCCAATTGATGGAACTCTATTATGGTGATCCTCTGCGGTTCCATCTATCAGGCGGGACCGATTCGCCTTTATATGAGGATCATATAGGGGATCTGCTCAATTACTATTATCGCGCCATACTCTCATTTGCATTTGCAGCTAAGGCATTCGGTGAAGAAGTTTTGTTCAAGAGAATACGCGATTTTTCCATCAAGTTCGCGGTAGCTTCCGGACGTGAAAGTCAGCTCCGTGAAACACAAGAAACCTAACCAAAAGATTGCACCAGACGGCTAATAGCCGAGGCCTTTTAGGAATTTTGTTCTTATTCTAAGGTTTTGGCTTTTCCGTTCATTTTCGCTATTATCTGCCACTGGTGAATCTTGGCGTTGTGTGAGAAATAATTTAGCTTAATGCCAGAAAGACTTTACAAATATTTGCCATCAAAATATTTAGATAATGTATTCCATAAAGGAGAATTATTATTTCGAAATCTTACTTATTTCAAACAATATGAGTGCGAGAAACGTGGAGATCCATTAGAGGGGCACCATAGAGATAACCCAGATAATGATATAACAATTACTAACTTATCAAAAGGAACAAAGTTTAAAGGTGATTGTTCGTTTCTTAATACGACAGATTCAGACCTTATTTATGTGTATTGCATGTCAAGGACTCATAGACCGGAATTATATGAAGAGTTCAATTGTGATGCTTGCATAGAGGTAACAGATGTATCGAAATTCTTTCTGCGAGTTAAAGTAAAATTAAAACATTTAATTTCCCTGCACAAAGCAGGTTTACTGCATGGTGCCGTTAAATACTATGCCGCAAATAAACCAGCGGAATTCAATATAAAGGACCCAAAAGAATTAGCATTTGCGAAAGACGAGGTGTTCAGGCAGCAAGATGAATATAGATTAGTCTTCGGAACAAAGAAGGCTTTTAAGTTGATACAAAAAATAGTAATTAATAACTTAATTGATTTTAAGAGTGAAGCAATGAAGGGTGTTGCTAAAGATAAGCGTATTACTATTGGTAATATGTCCGATATTGCAAACGTTAAATATAAAAACACATAACCACGACATGCACTTGAATGCTCAACCGCAGGACCCTTTTTAGCGTGAATTGGTTTTAGGTTTGCTGACAGTTTTCAGCTTATTCATATGGGCGCAGATACTCTCATCTCCCAAGTTTTAAAATGACCGCTTATGGAAATATATAAAAAGAAATCAGGGATATAAGGGATGGAAAAGACAGTTCATTGCAAATGTAAATCAGGTTGTAGCAATAGGCGCTGTGTTTGCCTTTGAAATTCGGGAATAAGTGTCAAAAGCTTGAATTGTGAATAAGGGTGCGTTTAATTCATAATTCAAGCTTTGACACCGATTCGTGGCTTTGGCAAGATATCAGTTATCATCGCAATCTCTATTCAACACTGACGATCCTTGGAGATTTTATCCTAAATATGAATGAGTATGAAAAAATAGCTCAAGCTAATAATATCTATTTGGACGCCAACGTGTTATTCAAGACGATATTATATGAAGGTAAAAGTTCCAATTTGGTCAACGTGCTGATATATCCAAGTAGAATCCAAATGTTTAGCTCCTACGTTGCTTTAGGTGAATGGATCGGCAAATATAACCGAAAAAACGAACAAGCTACAATCGGCGGCGCAGAAGGTTATTTATATCAATGTCGACAATTGATGAATGATTTTGATGTTAAAAAAATAAAACGTGCTGAACCTTCAAAGGACAAAAGTCAGTTTATCAAATGCTCTAAGTCTTTGTCGGATAAGTATCCAAAAATTGGTGGTGCAGATATTTGGCATCTATTGGCCGTGTTGGAACTTAAACAAAATAAACCTGATATTATAATGCTTACGTTCGACAAGAATTTAAAAGATGCTGCCCTTAAAGAATTAATTGATGCGGTTTATTGGCACGACCTTAATGAACCTGAAAAAATGATAGAAGAATTGCGCTGTAGAAATAAATGGATAAAGCCATAGTTAAATTTATTCAATATCAAATAATTTAAGTGTAACTTTATTGATTTAAAAAATGGGAGAGTGCTGAAATGAAAAAGATGATAATTTTCTTGGCAATTCTGACAGTTTCACCTGCCATTTCATTTGCCGAAAGAAGTAGTTGTCAAGGCTGTAAACCATACACCCCAACGCGTCTTGAATGGTTAGCAATGGAAATGAATATTGATATGAAAATAGAATTGAAAGACGGAATCGGAATAGATATGTGTTTTCGGCCTTCTCATCATGAAGACGCTATAATAATAAGAGTAGTTCATGAACCGAATAAAGATAAAAGTGTAATTAATAATTGGATAAAACGAGCGAGAAAATTAATAAAAAGTAAAGCTTCTTCGAAGGGTTGGGAAAAGTGGTTAAAAATAAATGAATCTGTACATTCACTATAAGCGATGTGTTTGGGCCTCAAAGAGGTTTAGCTTGAGTCACTTCATATGATAAATCTGTGGGATTAGTCAGAAACCATATAATAACTGGTTCGAATAATCTGTAAGAATGAAACAAATAAACAAAGCCATTTCAATTGCGGAATCTATGGGACGTTCCTCAGTTTATAAGTTTATATCGTCAAAAAGTGAATATTGATTTTGTTTTGCGATTTTTTCCGCCACGTTTAAAAAATAAACTCACAGCTGGTTGAGATAATTTCAGTCTGCGTGAAAGTGCTCCGACAAACCCGCCTGAATGCTCTTGGAACGCTGCATCATGTAATCGTGTTA
>JAGLXN010000090.1 GCA_023132875.1 Candidatus Parcubacteria bacterium | reverse complement strand
TTTGACTGTTAAAATGCCCTTTTATGTATAAAACATTATCTTTTTCCCTAACAGAATTAATCGTTATTTTGTGCCGTGGAATATCAATCAGCCCGCAATAAAGATGATTATTCGGTCCAATAACGCGAAATTGCTCATAAGCGTCAAAATCCACGTAATATCCACCGGAAATCCATAAATTTTTATTGATTTTCATATAAGTGTTTTTAAATCTGTATTTGTATTATAGCATTAAAACCAAAATAAAAAAGCTCTTGAATAACAAGGTTTTTAGATTATCTTTGTTGGCTCCAGTCTCCTGACTGGAGCCTGTTGTTCATTCCTCTGAACAATCCCAACAATAACCGTATGGCAAGTCAGGCATAGACACAAATTATTGTATAAACAAAAGGCTCCACTCAGGAGAGTGGAGCCAACGAACTAAAAGCTAAAAAGCTACAACCTAAGAATCTAATTTGCCAATTCTTAATTTCAAATCAAATATTTTCTCTTTATTTTTCTTAATAAATAAAATTGATGCTTCTTGAAAAACTTTTTCTGGTCCGTCTTGAGAATTGGCGATAGAATAAATCGGCGTAATAAATACATCCGCTTCATCAAAATTAAACCGCAGATAAATATTTTTAAACCGATCGGAAATTTTTAAATATTTTATTTTTTTAAACATTCTTTTTCTATTTAAAGTCGCTTCTCCTTTCTCCGTGTAGAATGTTACGAATCTTGGAGATTGGAAAAATATATTGAATTCCGTGCCAAAATTATATTTTTTTAATATATCATCATTTTGAAAAATATATTTTACATTCATTCCGGCATTCAAATCTACGCTTATTTTTTTTGTAAATTCTAGATCTTTACCGTTATATTTATAATTTAATACTGCTGATCTTTTTTGCGATTTGCCTGTAGAAACGAGGCAATGCCTTGTTCCTACTAATTTATAAACATTATTAGAAAGAGTTTTGAATTTTTGTTGTTTGTTAAAGTTGTCTATGGTTATCTTTTTATTCAATAAATGATCAACTAATCCCAATCGCTCATATTTGTCATAAATGAGTTCTCCTTTTTTAATCCGCTTATTTTTTTTCTTTTTCTTATCATTATATTTAATTTTATTATGATATGACTCTTCTTGCCTTGTTATAGTATTAAGCAAATTAAAATTCTTATCTTTATAACTCAGTTCTAAAAGCGTTCCGCCTTGATCGGAAAAAGCGCAAATGAGATGGCGGTTTTTGACGACAGTTTCTCGCAGTCCGTCAAAGTCAAAATCAGCTTTTTGAACAATTAAAGAATTTTTTTCATATTTTTTGTCTAATTCTTTTTCTGCTTTGATAAGATTTTCATAGATTGCCGCTCTGATATTTCCAAGATAGAATCCACCGAACAAGCCATGCCAATATCCGCAATTGCACTGGGTTTTATATAAATTTTCAAAGATTGTTTTGTCTTTTTTGACAGATGCCTTTTTATGAATATTTTCGCTTAAATAAAGCATTTTTTTGTGCATATAATTTGCACGTGGATATTTAACAAAAAAATTCCTGAAAAATCCAGCTCTCAAATAATTTCTCAATTTTTTGTAATCAGGATATTTTTTCAGGCGATCTTTAAGCTCTTTGTAGTATAAAAATTCTTTTGACTCCATTGTCCATTCATCCATTTCCGGATATGAAGAGGTTGGAAGATAAACAAGACCTTTCGTTCTAAATTTTTCCATTGCCTCAGAAGCTGTGACAGTTTCAATAGTTTTGTGATTTTTCAAAAGCAAACTGAAAAATTTCTTCAGCCATCCCTTAGTATAGATCCAATCATATGTCATCGGCCAAGAACCAAATTTTTCTCCATCATCAAAAAGCGTGATCAAGACATCTT
>JAGLXN010000009.1 GCA_023132875.1 Candidatus Parcubacteria bacterium | reverse complement strand
TTGTAATAGTTATAGAAACGGCTTGGCCGCGTCCATTACCCTCTTAAATGGCGGAGTCGGTCAAGCAAAAAAGTCGATAACAATTAAATATTAATCCGTTGAAATAATTTAAGAAATAATAATTAGATTAAAATTATGAATAAAAATTTTTTAACTCTTTCTCTGTTAATGTTAGGTGTTGCCGGCTTGGGAGTCGGTTCAGTATATGCCTATCAAGGAGATCCGAATGTTAAGGGTCCGGATTATAGTCCTGAGCGGCATGAGGCCATGACTAAAGCTTTTGCGGACAAGGATTACAATGTCTGGAAAGAAGCTAAGGGAGACAATAGCAAAGGCCGAATGATGGAAGTAATTAATAACGAAGAAAAATTCGCCAAATTTGTTGAAATTAGAGAATTGCGTTTAGCGGATAAAACAGAAGAAGCAAATGCTCTTCGCGCCGAGCTTGGACTTGGCTTGGGGCAAGGAAAAGACGGTAATATGAAAAGAGGAGAGCAAAAAAATCATGACGGACAAAGACGCGGAATGGGACGCAACGCCGAAAGAGGTTAAAATGCCGGTGGAAAATTTGTTGATGCCGATGGCGACGGACAATGTGATCATTTAAATTGATAGATCGATATAAAAAAAGAAAAAGAAATGCCTGTCTCAAGGCATTTCTTTTTTTGATTGAAGAATTTTTATTAAAAAGGTTCCAAAATTTCTCTGCAAAAAGAGGATATTCTTAAGATACAAGTTTATTTAATCAAAAAAAACAGCATCATGCTGTTTTTTTGTTTGTGGATAACTTGGTCTTGACATAAATGTTAGAATAACTTAACATAAAGTTAGATATAGATAACAGATGGAATAAAAAAATAACAAAAGGGAAATTTAATATGAAAAATAGAATTAAAGAATTTAGGGCAAAATATAATTTAACACAAGAGGATCTTGCTAGAAAAGTGTTGGTACGCAGAGAAACAATTGTTTTTCTGGAAAAGGGAAAATATAATCCTTCACTTAAGCTTGCTTATGATATTGCAAAGGTTCTTGGGGTGAAAGTTGATGAACTGTTTATTTTTGAAGAATAAAATATTTAAAGGTCGATTATATAATTAATTTTTAATAATAGGAGACTAAAAATATGAAAAACTTACTTTGGTATTTAGGTTTCTTGTCTATTTTGAGTTTATTGTATTTTATTGAAGGAAAGGCGGGATTTCTTGGTTTTCTTGGATTTATGCCATATTTTTCAATATACAAAATGGATGATGAAAGAATGGAAAAAAATATTGGCATGGCAACAAGGAACGCTTTCGTTTATACAATATTTTTTGGATCTGCGGTGGTCGCGTATGGGTATATAACGAAAAATATTGAAATATTTCCACCGGCATTCGTGGTTCTTTTCGGAGGAGCTTTGCTAGTTTGTCTTCTTTCTTTATATTATTATGATAAAATAGGCAGAAAATAAAAAACAAAGTTTGATGGAAATAAAAAAAGAGTTTACAGCTCTTTTTTTATTTAAGATATTAGAATTTATAAAATTTGTTACTTTTTAATGTCTATTATTGTAAAATTTATCAGCAATAATATTAAACTTGTTACGAAACTAATTACGCAACAAGTCTAATACACAATTCCTGACAAAATTACCGCTCCCATACCAAGCATAATCAATCCGGAGGTTAGGTGTAATAATTTTATTTTTCCTTTTCTTAATTTTTCCAGTTTTTGGGGATCCAGACCTCTGTAAACTCCCAGAGTAATTAAGACCATCGGGGAAATAAAGATCAAGTTGTAAAGCAGAAGCATCCAAAGGGCGGTGTTGAAAGTAGCGGTGTTGCCAAGCATTCCCATAACGACAATGTAGGGACCGGAAGTGCAGGGGAGCAAAAATAAACTTACCAAGAATCCAACGAAGAACGCGCCAGTGGGAGAAGTGATGGAACGGATCAATTTTTTCATTTTTGGCCGCCAGCTTAGTGGCACTTCCATGACAAAACCTTTGCCGTACCAAAAGTAATCTTTTAAATTAAACAGCCCGACTAAAATTGCCAGAACGCCGATAATTTTCATAAAAGTGCCGGAAAGTCCGGCACTGGCAACGGCGCCATATAATCCCAGTCCCATTAAATAATAAGAAATGAACATTGAAAGGGAAAAAGCCAAGCCTGCTTGGAGCGATTTTTTACGATTGTCGTTAACTAAGATAGTAGTTAGTAAAAGAATCAAAACAGCAAACTCGCAAGGATTGATGGCGTCTACTAAAGCGCCGCTAATAACCATAGGAATAGTCAGGTCAGTTTGGCTTGCTGGAAAATTATTACCAGGATTATTATTTGAGCTGGCGGCAGATTTTTCAAAAAAGTTTATAATTGGCATATCGCCCATTAAGCATTGTCCTTCGAAATAGAGCATTGGCACTCCGCGTTTGTTTAGGGGAATACCTTTGTCCTGGCAAATTTTATTAAATTTCTGAGCGCTTTCGGCATCGCCGTTAATATTTTTCTTTTCAATATTATACTGTTCTAAAATATTGTTTTTCTGAAAATATTCATCTACTTTGCCGCAATGAGCGCATCCTGTACTGAAAAATAAATAATTTTGGGATGGAGCGGCTAATTCTGCGCTGTCAGTTTGTCCGACGCCAATTACTAAAAATGCCGCTAGGGCAAAAAATAAAGCAACAATTTTTTTCATTTTTTTGTTCTAAAAATTACTAGTTTAGGATTTATGCATTTCTATGTGTCTGATACTTCATTATTTTAAACTAATTAATTAACTTTGACAAGTATATATGTGTTTTATTAACTCAACACATTTTGGGCAATAAATTATGTTCCTGTCGCCGAGAGGTTAAGCCTTATGATAGCTGGAAAATTAATTATAGAATGTGAAATAAATATTGGCTCCATGCTTTCGCCCGAGGCGGACAAGCCTGCGTGGAGCCTTTTATAGTTTTTGGAAGAATTATCTAAATCGAATAATATGTTTTTATTCACGATCAGATTCATTAAGAGTTTTATATAATTTTTTGTATTGACTATATCTAAAAATTAGTGTATAATGTAGTTAAAGGTTGAATAAATAATGGGTGACTTCGGTGTTGTCTTTTTTTTATTCAATTTTTTTGTTTAATCAATTAACAATAATATTTTATCTAAATAAATAATAATAAGCTAAAATAAAAAAAATGAAAACAAACACAAACACAAAAAAGAAAATACTAATAGTACCTGCAATTTTATTGTCTGTGCTATTTTTTAATTTATCTATAGGGATTGGCAATGATAGTTTCATAAAATTATTTCCTACTGCCTCGGCGTGCCATAAAACATATCCATTATCTGGATATGAATGGACTGATATAAGGGCAAGCGAAGAACCATGTAATGTTTATTGTGAGAGCGAAGGTTATGACAAAGGTACGGTAACGGCAAGCGGAAACAAAACATGCGCGGGCGCGGAGTGCAGTTATATTTCTGACTTTACTGTTGGCGAGCAAGACAAAGTGGGCAATGATGGCCATTGCGGATGCAATAGCCAGTTTATGTGCGCTTGCAGCAACAACGAAATTAAAAAACCCGATCTTATTGTAAAAGACGCGTACATAGAGCCGAAAAACCCGACTACTGATGATACTGTTTGTTTATATGCCACTATAAAAAATATCGGTACAAAAGCCGTTGAATCTCATGATTTGACGGCATGGACCTATGTAAATGACAAGCATGCGTCAAATACTTATTATGGCAAATCTTTAGACATTGGAAAAACTATAACCAAAGAAATTTTTTGTTCAAAATACGGTGATAATGTTTGGTTCAAAAAAGGATTGAATTTTGTAAAAGTGGAAATAGATCCAGTAAGTGTTAATATTATTAATAATGAATCGAATGAAGATAATAATGAAAAAACGATAAGTTTTACAATTACAGAGAGTGTGCCAGAAACAATTTGCGGAAATAGCATTTGTGAAAATGGTGAAACTTTGGAAAATTGCGCCAAAGATTGCAATATAATATATCCTTCTGAATCGGATGTTGGTTATTGCATAGCAAGTGATGGGAAAAAATATCCAACCACGGGAGAAGGAGCCGCGACATGGTTTTTATGGAATGGGTGTTCAAAATATAAAGTGTATAGTGTTAAGCCTGGCAAACAAATTAATATGAAAATCACTGGCGATAGCTGCAGCAGCTGTGTATGCTATTCTCCTTCATTTGTAATATATGAATATAATGGCCAAACTGGAGAATGGGTAAAAACAAAGGAATATGTAAAACCTGGATATAAAGGGTATAGCGATGATTTATTATACACTCCAAAATATTCAAAAATAAAAGTTGTTGCGTCAAAATGTTTTTATCTGAAAGTATATGGTGAAACGGTTGAGGACGAAAGCGATTGGGATGTTTCAATTAAATTTGATAAAGCGAATAAAGCATCTTTCTATCCTTTTTCGGAGAATGAAGGTGAAACAGGAAAGACTTATTATTCCAGGTTGAATGAAAGCGATAATTTATATGAAGAATATGTCGGCGGTGAGTGCTGTGAATATTGGTCTAATTCCTATTACTATAATAAGTACGAAGAAGAACAGGTAAAAAGAGCTAAAGGATGGTACGCGGAAAGGAAAAAGATAAGTGATAGTAAATATAAACTATTAATAAGAGGCATAGCTTGGGCCGATTGCGCTTATTCCGGATATGGATACGCTAAAGGAGAGCTAAATCTTAATTCGGATGGGAATTGGAAAATTTCCGAGGTGGTAAAGTGTTCCGTTTCGGGAAGTAATAAAGGACAGGAAACATACTGTAAAACAGATGAAAAATCTGTGAGATTTGCGGCTGGAAGCACTTGTGGCGGATGTTGCGCTTGCGCTGATAGTGGAAGCGTGAATATAGAAATAATTGTTGAAAAAGGCGATTCTATCAATAATGATCCGGGCAATTGTCTTCCAGACGGCACTCTTATTAAACTTCCAAATGATCCAAGAATATTTGTGATCAAAAATTGCAAAAAACAATGGATTAGAACCGTGGAAGAATTTAAGAATAATGGATATGAATGGTCTGATATAAAAGAAACTTCCTCTAAAGTGATAAACGCTTATGCTAATTATTTTGAAGCAACAGCAAAACTTCTAAGAGCCATAGGGCATAATCAAGTATATCGCGTTGTTAATGAAAAAGTTCTCTGGGTCCCGACTGTTTCAGCATTTAATGCCCAGGGTTTGAAATGGGATAGTATAGAGGAAGCTTCTGACAATGAATTGAAAAAGTATCCTAAGATAAAACTTATTAAAGAAAAGGGAAATGATAGAATTTTCTATGTTACTAATTTAGGAATGAAAAAGCATATTATTAATACGGAAGTATTTAATTCTTATAACAACAAGTATTCTGATATAGTTGAAGTTTCTCCTGAAGTAATCAGTTCATTTTATACCGCGAATCTTTTTAAAGATAAAAATGGAAATAAAATATATAAAATAGAAGGAAATGAAAAAAGGTGGATTAAGACGGCAGAGGCATTTAAAAAAATGAAATATGATTGGTCAAAGGTAGTTCCAGCAAACAAAACCGAACTTGACGCTTATCAAGATGGCGAGGATATGGAATAAAGGTTGTTTAAAATTAATTATGCTCTGCTAAATATTGGCTCCATACTTCTTTCTAAGACGGACAGGACAGCGTGGAGCCTTTTGTAATTCATAAGTAGGGATGGGTTTGAAACCCATCCCTACTTTTCATCTAAAATCCTTGACATTTTTTAGTTTTAGCATAGACTTTATATAACAACGAAGTAATTGTTGTAGTGGAACAAAACAAAAATAAAGGAAGTGGTCAAATTAGAGGAACAAGATTACCAGAAAGCGGAGAAAATATCTTTCAGAGAATAAAGAAAAAGACCGAGGAAGCTGAAGCGAGAGGAATCGAGGTTATAAGACTGTCTATCGGACAACCAGGAGGACCAGCATTGCCTATCGCAAAAAAGGCGGCGGCAGAAGCAATAATGAGTGATGAAGAATCAATGCACGAATATCAGGACAATGGAAGCCCCGGTGTGCCTAACTTTGCTGAGCGATTTGTTCAGGCTCATATCAAAACTAATCTTCAGGAAGTATCGGGCATAAGTTGTATGCCGATACCTGGCATAAAACCAGTGCTTGGACCAGGAATACTTGCTTGCGATCCCAAATTAGTGGCGACAATGTCCGAGCCGGGATATCCAACACCGGCAAAATGGTGTGGTTATCTAAAAGTGCCAAATTACTCGTTGCCGCTTACCGCCGAAAATAAATTCTTGTTTTCAGCTGAAGACATTGAAATAGGCACTGATCTTGTAATGATAAACTTTCCCAACAATCCATCAGGGCAAGTTGCTCCCAGAAAGTGGCTGGAGGAGCTGTGCGGTTATTGCCAGGAGAACAATATTCGTCTTCTCGGTGACGCGGCGTATGGAATGCTTATCCATGATTCTAAAGACCGTGTTACCCTAACCGACGTAGCCATAAATTTTCCAGACCTTTCATTTTGCGAAATGTTTTCAGTATCTAAGGAGATTGGCAACGGCACTGGCTGGAGAGTCGGCGCTATAACTGGCTCCGAAGATTTTATTGAAGACTTTGGTAAAATTAAGGGAGAAACTGATAGTGGCGCCGTCGCGGCAACGATGGCAGGCGCGATTTACGCGATAGAGAATGATCAGGAAGGAATTGAGCGATATAACCAAATGTATGCCCAGCGTACGCGAATTCTCGTTGATATTTTATCAAGGCGAGGTATGCAACTGGTGTTACAACCCAAGGCGACATTTTTCAGTCTCTGGGAAGTGCCCCATGAAGCATTTGGTCGAGTAATTAGGAATGCTGAACATTTCAATAATCTCATGATTAAAGAAACAGGGATCGTAGGTGTTCCTTTCGGTGATGGTTATATCGGCGATGATTATATTCGCTACTCAGTGGCGGGATATCCAATGGAAGAAACAGAAAAAGCTTCCAGCGTTGATCTTGGCTTTGAAAAGGCGAGTGTTATACGTTAAAAGTCTCAGGCGAAACCAAAACACATAAACTCTGAAACATTAAGTTTTCAGAGTTCTTTTATTTGCCGAATTATTTATTTTTCTTGATTTTTTTTATGATTTGATCTAAGCTTGTTATTATCAGGAGGGTAAAATAAAAATTGTACCTTCTACAACTTAAGGACGAGCTCTTAGTATAAAAAATTAGGTGAGTAAATGAAAATAGGAATATTGGGAAATGGCGCAAGAGAAGTGGCAATGCATCTTGCTTTATGTAATGAAGAAAACCGGATATTAGCAGCGGGGACAAAAATAAATCCTCAAATTTCAAGTTTAGCGCAGTGGAATGTCGCAGTTAATAGCACTCAACAGATTGTAAGCCTTATGGAAGAATGGAGGTCAGAAATTATTCTGATCGGACCAGAGAGTTATTTAACCGCTATAGACGTAAATAAGAAATTATCTTTAGCGGATATGCTTGAACAGGAAGGAATAAAAGTGGTAGCGCCATCTTGCTTGCCGAGTCAAATTGAATTGGACAAAGTTTGGATGATAAAGCTTCTAAATAAATATGGAATGAAAAATTTACTTCCTAAATCCAGCATTTTCTCAGGCGCGAGAAAAACATCGCATGTCAATGGATTAATTAATCGATGGAAAGAAGTTGTTATTAAGCCCGCGGGTTTAACGGGAGGAAAAGGAGTGAAGATCTATCAGTCGCGGAATTTAGCTGATGCCAAAGAATATGCCGGAGAACTTTTGCAAGGAGGGCAAACAGTTATCGCACAACAAAAACTTTCGGGATCGGAATTTAGCCTTCAGGCGTTTGTTGATAGAAATGGACATATAATTTTTGCTCCCCTGGTTCAGGATTTTAAAAAACTATACGATGGCGATGTAACATCAAATCCTAATACCGGAAGCATGGGATCAATCAACAATGCTGATGGATTATTGCCTTTTGTTGATGAAACAACTCTTGAAAACGCCAAAGAAGCGATGAGAAACATTGTCGCGGCGATAATTAAAGAAACCGGCAAGCCATACAAAGGTCCGATCTACGGTCAATTTATGGTAACTCCTGATGGTTTGGCGATAATTGAAGTCAATGCCAGACTAGGGGACCCGGAAGCAATAAATATTTTATCTCTCTTGCCTGAGGGCAAATTTACGGAAATTTGCCAAGGCATAGTCAACGGCAATCTCAATAAAATTGAAGTTAATTTTAGGGAAAGAGCTTGCGTGGTAAAATATGTTGTTCCAATCGGATATCCCGGGAATTCCAAATCAGTTGTTATAAAAATGAAAAGAACCAGTTTGCCCGTTAAGTTATATTGCGGAGGTGTTATAGAAAATAATAATGGAGATCTAGTTACAACCGGTTCACGGGCAATTGCTGTTATGGCAGAGGGAAATAATATTCCTGAAGCCGCAAACATTGTGAATGAAGCAATCCCTAAAATATTTGCTAATTGCATAAGACAATTGCACTGGCGTCCCGGCATTGGGCTAGAACAATGATTTAAAATCAATTATTGAAACTTGAGAGGCATTCAAAAGAATCATAAAACAAATATTACAACCATTCAGCTGGCATTTTGTCAGCTTTTTTTCTTGATTTTTGCGGTAAAAAGGAGTAAGCTGGGGGTAGGTTTTAAATAATTTATAGCGTTTTTCTCACGGCCGTAGAAAAGACACTATATTATACTAACCAAAATCAAATCTTAAAAAATTAGGAATAAATTTGTATAATTGCATCTTGCATCAAGGCTTCACACGGGAGAGGGAAAAAATAAGCAGATCCTTATTAAAATTGAAAAATGGCTAAGAAACAAAGAAAAAGCGTTTATTCCGGGGAGCTTGAAATTAATCTCAAATCTGGCAGAGAGATTGAATATTTCAAGTGGTTTTTGGCGTCTCTTTTATTTGGAAAGCCGATATAGCAGGAAGTCGCGAAAAGAACATATTTTGAATTTGAAAAAGAAAATCTGACAAGTCCCGATAAGATTCTTGAAGCGGGATGGGACAAGCTGGTGGAAATTTTAGATAGAGGGCATTATGTGAGGTATGATTATTCAACCGCGACAAAACTTCTGGATATCTCAAGGGAGCTTAAAGAAAAATACGGAACATTAAGCAGTCTTTTTCGCAAATCAGAGAACAAAAAAGATTTAGAAAAAAAGCTGTTGGAGTTTAAAGGAGTCGGTCCTGTTACGGCAAAAATATTTTTGAGAGATCTGGATGAAATTATTTTCAATAAAAAGTAAGAAGAAACGGCGCTCGTCGTTTTTTTATTTGATTTAATATTATTTGGGGCTTATAATAAATTAGAAGTCCTAATCTTCAAAAAAATCCAAATTATGCCAAAGCTCAAATTATTTCAAATCAAGTTCAAATTTCAAATGCTTTAAAATTGTAAACTTTTATTGAAGTGAGGGCTTCAACCTACCCAAGAGAGTTTTTAGACAGCCTGTCTAGCACATGGTTTGCGAGATTTTCCGTCTTCACGAGGACAAGCTTAACCTCGCAAAATTAAAGATATTTCGTTTAGGCTAAAGCCTAATATACCCTCAGCTAAAGCTGGGTAGAACATCTATCTACGCTTTGCATATGTATCTATAGGACTTAACTTACAACTGTAAAAATATGAGCAGTAATAAGCAAAATATTTATCCCAGTATTACACTGCGGAAAGCAGTTGTTTTTCCTGCTGAAAAAGTTCCTTTAGTGCTGGAAGGAACCAATACCGCGAAAGCCATAAAAAGCGCGGTAGATAGTAATCGTCTTGTTGCGCTTGTTTTTAAAAAAGACCATAAGGAGAGTCAAGTTGGAGTTGTAGCTAAAATTTTGCAGCACTGGTATCTGACTCCTTTGATAGTGGGGCTGACGGTAGAAGGATTGAAGCGCGTAAAGATTGCGCGCGGATTTTCCGAGTCAGGCATAGAAAAAGTTGAGGCGGTTGAATTAATTCCGGAAACGCAAGAAGAAACAGCGGAACTTGAAGCTTTGTCGCGACACTCATTTGACCAATTTAAGAAACTTATCAAGCTTGAAGGCACTATACCCTTAATGATCGCAAGCGAGCTTCAAAAAGATCATCTTTCTTTTGAAAGAACGAGCGATGTTATAGCTTCGGCGCTAAGTTTTGAATTTGAAGAAAAACTAGAGCTTCTTGAAACATTTGATATAAAGAAACGACTTGAGATAATCAGCATAAAATTGGCTAAAGAGATTCAGATAGCTGAGACGGAAAAGAAAATCAAGAGCGAAGTTGAAAGGAAAATAAACAAGACGCAAAAAGAGTTTATTCTTCGCGAACAGATAAAAGCAATTGAAAAAGAGCTGGGAATTTTTGAAGAACAAAAAGAGTACAGCGAGCTTGAGCAAAAAATTAAGCGGGCGATGCTGCCAAAACCGGTTGAGAGAAACGCGCTTAAAGAGCTGTACCGGCTGAGAAGAATGCCTCCCGTAAGCGCTGAGGCGCCTTATATCAGGGCTTATTTGGACTGGATAGTAGAGTTGCCTTGGAGTAAAAAGAGTAAAACGAAGATCAATCTTGAAAAAGCTAAAACTATATTAGACGAGGATCATTACGGGCTGGAAAAAGCAAAAGAAAGAGTGCTGGAATATTTGGCCGTGCAAAAACTGACGAAAGGCAAGGGACGCGGCAGTATTTTGTGTTTTGTAGGCCCGCCCGGCACGGGAAAAACATCTGTTGGAAGGTCAATTGCAAAAGCGCTTGGGCGAAGTTTTGTGAGAATATCACTGGGAGGAATTCGCGATGAGGCCGAAATCAGGGGCCACAGGCGCACGTACGTGGGAGCGCTACCTGGCCGCATTATCCAAGCAATGAAAACCGCGGGCGCAAAAAATCCAGTGTTTATGATGGACGAAATTGACAAAGTAGGCGCTGACTTTCGGGGAGATCCGTCCGCGGCGCTTTTAGAAGTATTGGATCCTGAGCAGAACAATTCCTTTTCAGACCACTACCTGGAAATGCCGTTTGATCTTTCGGAAGTGTTTTTTATTACGACCGCCAATATTCTTGACCCAATTCCTCCTGCCTTGCGGGATCGTATGGAAGTAATTGAATTTCCGGGATATACTGATGAGGAAAAATTTCATATCGCAAAGAAATTTCTTCTTCATCGAGTGTTTTCAAGCCATGGCCTGGATAAAAAGAAGCTTTGGATAGAAGAAAATACAACAAGAAAAATTGTAAGCAAATATACCAGAGAAGCCGGAGTAAGAAATCTGGAAAGAAAAATAGCGCAAATCGCGAGAAAAGTGGCAAAAAAAATTGCTGAGAACGGCGGCAAAGAGAAAATTATAATAGACGAATCAAGTTTGCCTGATTACTTAGGCCCTGAAGAATTCAAAATAACCATGAGGGAAGCCAAAGACGAGATTGGCATTAGCACGGGCATGGCATGGACAGCGGCGGGAGGGGAAATCATATTTATTGAGGCGGCGCTTGTTCCGGGAAAAGGCGTTCTTACTCTGACCGGCCAGCTGGGCGAGACAATGCAGGAATCCGCAAAAGCCGCTTTGTCTTATATTCGTTCAAGAAGCAAGGAGTTAGGATTTAATAGCAAGTTTTTTCAAAATTCAGACATTCATATTCATGTTCCCTCAGGGGCAATTCCCAAGGACGGTCCGTCAGCGGGAATTGCCATTGCGGTCGCTCTGGCGTCAGTTTTGACGAAAAGAAAAGTCAAAAAAGAAGCGGCTTTAACGGGAGAAATAACTCTCTCGGGCAAAGTTTTGGAAGTCGGCGGCATAAAGGAAAAAGTTCTATCCGCCCATCGAGCCGGAGTTAAGCTTGTAGTTCTTCCTAAAGACAATGAGAAAAATTTAGTTGATGTTCCAGAGGAAATTAAGAAAGAACTGAAATTCAAATTCGTGAGCCATATGGATGATGTTTTGAAAACAGTGCTGAAAAAGTAATTTAGCGTTTATGAATTATCTTAAAAGAAATTTTTTAGAATATATAAAGCCTCTTTCATGGAAAGAGACTTTTGGATTTTGGCGCGAGAATGAAGCAAACAGGACTAATTGGATCAAGGCTTATAAAAACAGGGGATTTAATTCTTGGGACGACTGGCGGCAAACTTACGCCAAACAGCTGGGATGTGAAAAGTTGCGATGGAATCTTTATAAGTTAGTAGATCCCGCAGAGCATATTCCGTCTTTTTACGGCGGTCCGTATAGAACTTGGGTAGAGCGTTTTTATGGCGGGAAAAGAATTCGCAAGTTTTCAGAAATTATTGAACTTGCGGAAATTCAAAACCACAAAGAAATTAATTCCATCGCGAATAATTTTCCAAAAGAAACGGTAATAATCGGTCTGGTGGTCAAGAAAGAAATCGTGGTAATAGAGGGCATGCATCGCTGTTGCGCGATTGCTCTAATAAGTAAGAATAAAAAAGAAATTGAAAGCAATGTTTTTATCGCATTGGCAGAACATCCAAAAAACAATCTGCCTGTTATCGGGAGGGTTGTGAAAGATTGATTTGTTTGTATGGGGATTTTGAATATACGCTATGGTGACGGGTACCTCTTACATCTTATTGCTTAATATCAAAGACATTTAATAAATAGCATAATTTCTGATCTAATCGAATATATCTTAGGTGCCCGTCACCCAGAAGCGCTTTGCGTATGTGCCGATAGGACTTATTTATTATATTTAAAACACATTTCTTGCATTAAATAAAATTTTATTATAGAATAGTATTGTTGAAAAAAATAAAAATTAGCAAAATGATAAAAGTTGAAAATCTTGTAAAAAAATATGGAGAACTTGCCGCTTTGGACGGAGTTTCTTTTGAATTGAACGAGGGCGAGGTTGTCGGTGTTCTAGGCCCTAATGGAGCGGGGAAAACAACGCTTCTTAGAATTCTGGTTGCTTTTCTTGAGCCTGATTCAGGCGAGGTTGTGATTGACGGGCTTGATATGAGCCAGCAGTTGTTTCAACAAAAAATCAAGGGGAAGATCGGTTATCTTCCGGAGAGCGCTCCTTTATATGATGATATGACTGTTACGGAATATTTGATCTTTGTGGGCAAGATGCAGGGAATTGAAGCAGATGATATTTATGAAAAACTTGCGGAAGTGGTTGAAAAATGCGGACTAAAAGAAAAGAAAAACGCGGAGATCTCAACTTTGTCAAAAGGATATCGGCAGAGAGTAGGAATCGCGCAGGCTCTTATTCATAATCCGAAAATCGTTATTTTAGACGAGCCTACCACAGGACTGGATCCAAATCAAAGAATTGAAATCAGAGATTTGATAAAAGAAATAGGAAAATCCAAAACCGTAATTTTGTCCAGCCATGTTCTTTCTGAAGTCAAGGCAACCTGTTCTCGGGTCTTGATTATTAATAAAGGAAAAATTGTGGCTGATGGAACGCCCGAGGAGCTTGAAAATAAAGGCGGTAAGAACAAAGCCACTATTCATATTGAAGTTGAAAAAATTGGAAGCAGTCTCTTGCCGCGGCTTGAAGCTGTTGAAGGCATTAATAATATTGAAGTTATTGAGAATAGGATTATTATTGTTTCGGATATGGAAAATGATATTAGAAAAGATATTGCCAGAATTATTATTGAAGAAGAGCACGGACTTTTAGAGCTTGTCAGAAAACAGGTTGATCTTGAGGATGTGTTTATTAATTTGACGAAGGAATAAAAAATTGTTAGTTCCATAGTCTTGAAAGGCTGTGGAACTTGAATGCAAATGCACTTATTAATATAAAATAACGATTTGCAAAAAGGTTCCACAGCCCTAACGGGACTATGGAACCAACATCTTGCTTCTGAAATGACAAATATTACTTTAATTATAAAACCCAATGAACAAAATTTTAACCATTACAAAAAAAGAACTGAATTCCTATTTCAATTCTCCTCTCGGATACGTTGTTGTTTCCGTGTTTCTTGTTATTGTCGGGTGGCTTTTTATCCAGACATTCTTTATAATCGGGCAGGCAACATTAAGGTCATTTTTTAATCTCTTGCCGATTCTGTTTATGTTTATTATTCCAGCGGTTACTATGTCTTCATGGTCTGAAGAAAAAAAGAGCGGGACTGTTGAAGTTTTAATGACTTTTCCAGTGTCTGCCGTAAAAGTGGTTATGGCAAAGTTTTTTTCAAGTTTCGTGTTCCTTTTAATAATGCTTGTTTTAACGCTGGCGATACCAATGATGGTTTCTGACATAGGAAGCCCTGACAAGGGAATTATTATTGCCGGCTATATCGGAGCGATACTTTTGGGTTCCGCTTACATTGCCATAGGGCTATGGATCTCTTCAGTGACTAGAAACCAAATTATATCTTTTCTCGTTACCGTTACAATTATATTTATATTTTATATGGTTGGAAATTCCCTTATTCTTGATACGATGCCGAATAGCATTGCGGCGGTTGGAAAGTTCTTAAGCTTTTCAACTCACTTTGATTCAATCCTTCGCGGAGTTATTTCTCTTTCTGATGTTTTATATTATATTTCTGTCATTGTATTTTTCTTATTCTTAAACGCAAGAGCTGTTAGTTTGAAGAGTTGGAAGTAGGGGAATCATGTAAACATTTTAACATACTAACATTTTAACATTAACAATTAAATAATTTTGTCATTCTGAATTTATTTCAGAATCTATTGTATGCTACGCTCTAAGCCAGTATTTTAATGTCAAAATATGAAGAATATAAAACAAAAACTTTTCTCATTATTAAAATTAAAAACCATTTTAGCAGTAGCTCTAATAGTTATTATTGGAACAATATTAGGATTGACGGGTTTAGTATTATCAAATTTTAAAAACTTTAAAACCAATCAAGTAAATCATGGTAAATTTTCATGTACATCTTTATCTCAAAGGGGGGCTCACGAAGAACTTTTTTGTTACGCTAGATATGGAACTACATTTGATTTAACAGAAGAATGGACTCCTGATTCTTCTTGCGAAGATATTCCATGGGGCAAGTGTTTTGTGGAAAATATTTCTTATGATGAAAAATATATTCAAGAAGAGAAAAGCAGGACAGAAGGAATTGGTTGTTCTGTTAAAAAAGTTCGTAGGTTTAAAGGAATTAAAAGAGGTTATACAAAAATAAATGTTAATAGTGCTTGTTATAGTCAAAAGTATAAATTAATAATATACTAGTTAGTATTTAATAAACAGTATATGTCAATACCAAATATGTCAATACCAACCAAAAAAATCCTAAATTCATCCCTAAGCTCAATTCTGATATTCTTAGCGTTTTTAATTGCTATCAATTTTTTAGCGTCCCAAAAATCTTTTTATTTTGATTTGACGGAAGAGAAAATTTATACGACTTCGGAGGCAACGAAAGATATTTTGAGAAATTTAGAGAATGAAGTTAGCGTTAATTTCTATATTTCAAAAGATCTTCCGCAAGATGTAGCTGGCACAAAAACACAGCTTATAGATTTTATGAATCAGTATAAAGATATTGCCGGATCAAATTTGAAAGTTTCTTATAATGAGCCTGAGAACACTCCGGAAAAAGTTCAGGAGCTTGGAGAAAAAGGAATTCCGCAGATACAGTTTAATGTTATAGAAAAAGACAAATATGAGGTGAAGCAGGGATTTTTCGGAGTGGAAATAACTTCAGAAAAAGACGGCGAAACAAAAAGAGAAGCGATTCCAATCATTCAGTCTATTGACAGCTGGGAATATGATTTTATTTCCGCTGTTCACTCGGTTTCAAGAGAGAGCGAGGAGACCGTCGCTTTCTTAAAGGGGCATGGAGAAAAAGATATTCAGATTCAGGACTTGCAAAAATCTTATAGGATTGTGAATGTTGAAATAGAAACCGAGGGAGAAAATAAAGGGCTTTTTATTTCAGAAAATAAAACAGAAGAAACAAGCGAAATAGAAAAGGAAAAAGAATTTGTAACTCCAATAACTTTGATTATTATCGGTCCGACAGAAAAAATATCAAGCGAAGAAATTTCAATTATTGATGAATTTATTTCTAACGGAGGAAGTGTGATTATCGCGTCTGAAAGCGTAGATCCGAACCTTCAGCAAAATTTAAACGCAATCCCTGTTGAAAATAATATAAATGAACTTACAAAAAAATATGGTATTCAAATTAATTCAGACTTGGTTTATGATAATTCTAATTCTAACATAACTTATCAGCAAGGATTTTTCTCTGTCAGCAAGGCGTATCCTTTTTGGGTAAAAGCTTTGCAGGATAATTTTGAAAAACATCCTTCGCTTTCCGGTATCCAGTCAATTACATTTCCTTGGACATCTTCTCTCTCTATTTCTGAGAACGAAGACTATCTTGCAAAATCAATGATAAGCTCAACAAATCAGGCGAAAAATATGTCGGAAAATTATAATTTATTGCCTGACAGCAGATTTTCTTTTTCTGGAGGATCTAAAAAAACAATTGCCGCTTTTGCCGAGCCGAAAGACAAAGATTCAAGTAAAGGCATGCTGTTTGTTATTGGCGATTCGGATTTTATATCTCCCGGATTTTCCAGACAGGCTCCCGACAACGAAACATTTTTTATGAATCTTGTTGATTCAGTTTCCAATTCCGTCAATCTGGCATCAATCCGCTCTAAAAACATCATTGACCGTCCACTGAAAGAACTTGAAGAATCAGAGAAAAATTACTGGAAATTCATTTCAATTTTCGCCGGCGCTATTTTGATCGATATTTATGGAGTTTTTAGGATTATGAGGAGAAGGAAGAGGAATAAATAATGAAATAAATTGTTGTATTGTTAAATTGCTAAATTGTTATGCATAGCATGGCAATTTAACGGTTTGATAATACAAGGGATTAGCTTATAAAAATACTGGTTTTTAGGCCAGTTTTTTTGGTCTTGACAATTTCTTGTTTTGGAGTATAATAAAAAGTCTTTTAAGACATGCTATTTGACAATTCAATAAAATAAAAATAAAAGAATAAAAGAGAGGTGAAAAGAATGAGAAGAGAAATAAGTTTTGTAATAATTATACTGCTAATTTTTGTCTTAAGTACTATTGCAGAAGCTATTGTTCCATTGACTGTGGAAGTAAAATGCGGTGATGGAAAATGTACTAGGAATAATATACCTGGAGGATATGCATTTTATGCAGACGCTGATGACAATATAATTCTTACTTCATATGCAAAAGACGGAATTGGAAGTAAGAGTCATATTTGGACAAAAGACGGAAAAATAATACTTAAATCTAAATCTCTCCAAATAACTGTCATAGAAGAAGAAAAATATCTTCTTACTGTAACAGATGATGGGGGAAGTATAGATACGATAGTAAAAATTTTTCCTAGATCAAAAGAGCCTTGTATTCTTAGTTTATCAAACATTAAATTGAATGATAAAGTAAAGGCAAGGAGAGAAACCAGAGAATACGCAGTAGGAGATATTTTTAGCTTAACAATTCCATATACTAAAACTGGCGATTGTGAGATAGAAATTAAATGGGAGACTGATGACAGTGGAATTATTTTCAAAAGCCCAAGCTCTAAGGCAACTAAGGTAGGAATAGGAAGTCAGGCAAAGACGGGGAAGCACATAGTAAAAGTCACTATTCTGGGCAGTGACAGACCTAAGGAGAAAGAAATTAATATATCTGTCGTTCGTAATTCTCCTCCATTCTTTGAATTAGATTTTGACTATCCTGAATCGTATAGTGTTTTTAAAGTTAATTTCAAAGAAATAAAAACTGGGAGCACTGGCAATGAGAATAATGATTTTATTCAAAACTATTATGTCGAACTCGAAGATAATAATAGCGTTGTAGACAAAGTCAGTTGGAACAGAAGAAGTTATAAGGAAGACATTCCTACAATTAAGTTAAAAACAAAAGGAATTGGACTTCATAATCTCACAGTGACAATCACAGATTCTCATGGAAAGACTTCAACTATAACAGAGGAAATAGTGGTTTTAGAAGGGGATAATAAGCAAACTCCTCTTGTTATGAATTCCCTTCCAGATAGAATTGATTGTGTAGTTGGAGAAGAATGTGAGATTAATGCTTGGGAAGTTTTTAATCGCTACGAAAGAAAAGCGAGTATAAAATTTTATGATAAGACGAAACAAAAAACTTTCTTAACTAATTCAAAAGGAGGATATTGTTCCGGGAGTCCTATTTGCAAGCATGTCTTTGGATATCAGGGAATATATAAGGTTAAAGTTGTCGCGAATTACAATGACAGAAAAGGATCCAAAAATATAATTATCGTTGTAACAGACAATGAAACTATATTAGACTCAACCCCAACTTCAGTTCCAATATCAGTCACAACCTCGATACCGACTCCATATCCCTATAGAACTTCAGCCTCATCTGCTAAAACTCCAGGAATGGAGTTTGGAATAGCAATTGTTGTATTAATTACGGCATTTGTTTTCCAAAAAAGGAAAAAATAATAAAGTTTAATGACTAGTCGCTTGCGATTGGTCTTTTTTTATTTTATTGCGGTTGACCCCGTTCCAAATTTTACATTACTGTCTGATTAGCATTAACCATTCTAATTGCTTGGGATAGTTTATTTTTACTATACTATTTTGTAAAACTTAGAAACAGGGTTGACAGATTTGATTTTTTATGATATAAATAAAGTATAAAATTGGAGGTATGTTAATGGTAAGTGAAAATGATGAACTTGGTGGAAAATTTTTTGGAAGTTTTGCGTATCCAAATGGAGATCCTATTATAGGACCTGGAGAAGTTAAAGAAAATCATGACAACAATAAAATAAAATTTTTTGTTGCTTGTGAAATTTCAAAAACGATTGGAGCCGTTGCTAGCCTTATTGAAGATTGTGGCAACATGGCAATTAATGGAGAACCTAATCCTATAATCTCTCAAATAGAGAGGGTAGTTGGACGAGATAGTTATCCACAAAAGACTTTCGAATTTGTTAATTAGAAGTTACGATTGGCTTCTAATTTTTTTTTATTTTCTAATTTTTATTTCTGTTATATTTTTATGGACAAAAAAATGGTTATGTCTTTTATTTTTATGCGTCATTTTTTTGACAAAAAATTTCTTTATGTTAATATCAAGCCAAGTTCTTTGACAGTTTATTGATTAAAACAAAAATTATAATACAAGGATGGTGGAAAGATTATGGTATCAGGAGATATATGTGATGAAGTTGAGAGCGGAACATCTATATTAATAGATTATTCCGAAGGCAAGATAACAGTGGAAAATAGTAATGGAAGTGAACCAGAAAGTTTTATATTTGAGATGGGCGATTTTGTTGATATTAGAACAATTGGCACAGAATTAATTTCTCACTTCAGAATTGAGCCTAATGGAGGTTGTGGAGATAATTCAGGAAATGGAAGCGGAGAAACTGGACTAGAAGTTGAGAGTGAAGATGTCCAGACAGAAATCGAACCAGAGATTAGTTCGGGCAGTGATTTGATTGATAACCAAGAAACTGGCGCAAGTGTTGGAATTAAGCCTAATATTGTTCAAGTTGTGCCTTCATTCAGAGAGGTAACAGCAGGAGAAATTGCGGAAGAAATTCGAGATGTTGTTACTTTAAAGAGAAACGAAAGCAGAATATTAACTGCTCTTGTTAAGGGAGGGAGCGCAACAAGAAATGAGATAAGCGAAATAACAGGCATTGTTATTTCTAATGTTTCAACTTCAATTGTAAGACTAATCAAGTTAGGTTTAGTTTATTACGAAAGTAAAAAATTTATAAGACCTAATCCTGAGAGGGTAAGTGTTTCTTGTCCGTGGCTTTACAGCAAGGAAATCCAAGAAGCAATTTTAAACATTAGACCTGAAGCTGATTCTAAATTTGGGTTTGGAAAACATATTGAATATATTTTGTATTTACTTTGTAAACACCGCGATGGTTTGTATAAAAATACAGTTATTGACGGTACAGGCCTAAAACATCTTGGACTTTACAATGCAGAAAAAATATTGTTAAAATATAATCTGATTGAAGTTACAGGTAGAGGAAAAAAAGCGATTATTTTTCCGAAATTTTCTGTCAGTCAGATAGAAGAAAATCTAGCAATATCCCAAGAGCCAGCTATTACTGAGACGGACCCAGTCCAAGAGATAGCGGAAGCTGAAGAGCCGACAGTCAATACAGACAAGAAAGAATCAGTGATATCTCAGGAGCCAATTGTTATTGAAACAGTTCCAGATCCAAAGACAGTGGAAATTAAAAAAGCTACAGCCGATTTTATTGAAGTAAAGCTATTAAGTCTTGTAAGCAGGATTATTAATGGCTCTTCTGTAGGACTACACAAGATCTCCAGTGATTTTGGGGTTAAAAAAAATAGCGAAAGGCTAGTTGAATTATTAAATGTCATCAACAAGGAAGTTGAAATTGAAATTGTAGAGGTTGACGCAGATGAAGTAACAATCTCTTGGAACCAAAAATATTTTAAGAACATTGAACTTGAAAATTTCCTTGTAAGAAAATTTTCAGGAGAGCAGGCAAAAGACGAAAGAGGCCAAGAAGAAGACACAGAAGAACAAGAAATATCTCCAGATTTATGTGTTGATTCAAATACTGGTTCAACTGAATCTGAAAATAATAATATAGCAACGGAAGGAGAACAGACAAAAGACAAAGGAGGATTAGAAGAAGATAAGGAGTGTATTGAGCAAAAAGCAACTACTGACGATATTAAGCCAGACGAACCGCCAATAAACAAAACAATGTTAAAGGAGGTAATAGAAGAATTAAAACCTGAAGATATAAAAAAACAAATAGAAAGAATGATTGCGACTCCTAATTTAGGAGATCCTCATAAGATAGTTTTATCTATATTGCTTGATAACTATTTGAGCAATAGCTCTCTTAAAATGGAAGTGAGTAATTTGATAGAGAACGCGATTAAACAAAATTTAGGAGAAGCGCAAGTCAGAGGTTGTTTTGGAGGTCTTCAGGCTTTGAAATTTATCAAAAAGCCAAATCAAATTATAGAGTTAAGCATATAGAGGTTCACGCCTCTTTTTTTATTATAAAATTTACAGGAATATAAAGTTAAATATTTTGAAGTATGAAATGTCATTCTGGAGCACTGATATACATCAGCATAAACTCCGCATAGAATCCCGTATTTAAAATCAGTGAGTTAAAGTATGGGATTCTATCGCCTACCGGCTCCAGAATGACAGCTACGTGTATTTTGTGATTCAAATTTATTTGATTTTTAGCAATATTCAAGTATAATAAGAAATATGATTAATGAGATAATAATAAATAGTATCATTATAATCGCAGTTTTGACTGTGCTGTTTTTTCTGCTTAAAAAGCCGATTTCTGATTATTTTGCTAATCTTAGCGAGAAAATGGCTGAGAGAAATTTGAAAATGCTTGAAGAGAGGAACAGGGAAATTTTAAAAGAAGAGCGGGAAAGATTTACGGAGCTTAGCGATGAAAAAATGAAAAGGAATGAGCAGTATCTGGAAGGCAAGAAAGATCTAATAAAAGAGATGGTTGAAAAAATAGATAGCGGGCTTAGAGACAGCCAGAAAAAAATAGAAATTTCAGAAAAGGAAAGAATAGGAGAATTTTCAAAATTGAAAACGATTTTAGAAGAGCATAAAAATATAACAGGGGAGCTGAAGAATTCTACTGATAATTTGAAAAATATTCTTTCCAACAACCAGCTTCGCGGTAAATATGGAGAGGAAGTGGCGGAAAATATTTTAAGGATGCTCGGATTTGTCAAAGATTTGGACTATGTCGTGAATTTGAGCCAGGACACGAATGCCAATCGTCCCGACATAACAATAAAATTGCCGGACAAGACAAAAATAAACATTGACGCTAAATTTCCATATCAGTCTCTTGTCCGATATCAGGAGGTTAAGGATGAGGTGGAAAAGAAAAAATATCTGGCGCAGTTTTCGACGGATGTAAAACAGAAAATAAAACAGGTTACAAGCCGTGATTATATTAATCTTGAAGAAAAAACTATGGATTTTGTAATTCTGTTTGTTCCCAATGAGATGATCTTTAGTTTTATATGTGACAAGCTTGGGGAAGTTTCGTCTGATGCTCTGAAAAAAAAAGTTATTATAACCGGACCATTTTCTTTTGCCGCTATTGCCAGAATGATTCGCCAGTCTTATGACAATTTCAAGATCCAGGAAGATCTGCATAGGGTTGTTGGCCTTATAGGAAAATTCAAGCAAGAGTTTTCGAAATATAGCGATGAGTTTGATCGTCTAGGCGATAGGATAAAATCAATGTCAAAGCAGTATGACAGTATCGCGACAACAAGAACAAGACAGCTTACGAAAGTCGTTGATCAGATTAGTGAAGAGGATGTTGGTGTTGTCGAAGAAGATAAAACTAAGAAATTAGAAAATTAGAAAGTTTATTGATTAATCAATTTTAATCAATTTAAATTATAGCAAGTAAAAATGAAAAAGTGGAAAACAATAAAATCAAAACTAGCCTATAATTGTAAATATTTAAAAATTATTGAAGAAGATTTTTTGGTTCAGAGCGGAAAAACGCATAAATATTATATTCTTAAAAGAAATGATTATATTATTGTACTCGCAAAAGAAAAAAATTATTTATACTTGATCAAACAATACAGATATACGACAAAATCAAAATTACTTCAAGTTGTCGCTGGAGCAATAGAAAAAGGAGAAACGCCATTGCAAGCCGCGAAAAAAGAATTGAAAGAAGAGGCGGGAATAAAGGCAAAAAAAATCAAGAAACTTGGATGGTTCTATGCTTATTATGGATGTTCAAATCAAAAGGCATATGTTTTTTTAGCGGAAGATATTGAACTTGGAAAACAGAAACCGGACGAGTTAGAGAAAGAAGGCGGAATTAAAGTTGTAAAACTGAAAATTTCAGAAGTTAGAGAAATGATTAGATCAGGGAAAATTAATGATGTTGATACTATATCCGCATTTGGTTTGTTTATGTTAAAATATTAGTTGTCATTCTGAATTTATTTCAGAATCTATCTTCAATTATATTCAGTCAATACCATAAATCTCTAAAGTTTTGATTAAATTTAAAATCATTAGTTGTATAAATGAAAAAATAATTGTATTTACGCTATATATGAAAATATAGCATTTAATAGCGCAAGCTTAGACCTAAAACAACAAAGATCCTGAAACAAGTTTAGGATGACGATTAATTTTAATAAATTAACTTAAAACAATGGGAATTAAAGATTCATTTAAAAAAGTTGTAGCCAAAGGCGCGATGAAAGTCGCTAAAACTAAAGTTGGCAAGAAGATTATGGACAAAGCCATGAAAAAAGAGCTTGAGAAAATGCCTGAAGCACAGAGAGAACAAGCGAAAAAAGTCATGGAGAATATGCAAAAAATGAGTGTAGATGAACAAAAAGAAATAGAAGAAAAAATGAAAAAATTAATGGGGGGAAAGGAAAATCCAAGTGCTGGAGAAATGATGGGAATAATGAGGAAAATGACTCCAGAGCAAAGAAAAGAATATGAAGATTTGGCAAGAAAGATGATGGGGATGTAAGCTCAACCCATAACGCATAACTTATAACCTGTAATTTATATAGAAAATAAATGAATAAATTTGTTGTAATTTGTGATTCGCTTCGGAGCTTGCATAACGTAGGCTCTGTTTTCAGAACGGCGGATGGAGCTGGGATTGATAAAGTTTATTTATGCGGTATCACCGGAATACCTGATACGCAAAAACATAAGAGACAAATATCAAAAGTGGCCCTTGGCGCTCAAAATTATGTTAAATGGGAATATGTTAAGCAATCATGGAGATTGGTCGAAAAACTTAAAAAAGAGAGCTATCAAATTGTTTCACTTGAGCAAACAAAAAATAGCACTTTATACACAAAATATAAACCAAAATTTCCTATTGCGCTTGTGGTTGGCAATGAAAATAAAGGGGTTAGAAAATCTGTTTTAAATAGATCTGACAAAATTATTGAAATTCCAATGTGCGGACAAAAAGAGTCCTTAAATGTCTCTGTTGCTTTTGGGGTGGTGGCTTATTGGATTGGAGGATTTAAATAATAAACTCTATTGTTATATTGCTAAATTGTCAAATTGTTATGGATAGCACGATAATTTGATGTTTTATGATTTAAAAACATTATGAACAAAAACAATCCACAAAAAATCACAGAAAAAATCAGGGATGATTATGACTTGATTGCTACTGAATGGGATTTGAGTAGGAATAGGGCATCCAAACTAAAAACAAATTTGATATCTAGTATTAAACCCAAAAATAAAATTTTGGATATTGGTTGCGGTAATGCTCTTATTCTCCCGTTTGTTTTGAAGAAAGGCGCTTATTATGTCGGAATAGATCTATCAGAAAAACTTATTGAAATTGCCAGAAAAAAATATATAAAAGAAGCAGAAGAGGGGAAAGCTAACTTTTTTGTGGGACAGGCAACTAATCTTCCTTTTAAAGATGAAAAATTTGATTTTATCATAAGTTTTGCCGTTCTTCATCACATTCCTTCAGAAAAACTCCGAAAAAGATTTTTTGAAGAAATTAAAAGAGTTTCCAAGCCAAGCGCGAAAGTAAAAATTACCGTTTGGAATCTTTTTAATAAATGGGCAAATGACAGATTTAAGATTACAAGCCAGCTTGCGGGAAAACAAAGCGGGGACGTTGTTATTCCCTGGAAAGCGACTCAAGGGAAAACTATTAATCGTTATGTCCATCAATTTTCCGAAAAAGAGCTTTTATTTCTTGCGAAAGACGCGGGATTTAAAAACATAAAAATAGATTTTTTTAACAGAGCGGGAAAAAGAATAGAAAATGGAGAGGAAATGGTTTTGGAGATGGAGAGATAAAGCGTTAAGGACAGCGGTTAATAAAAATTTATATGTTGTAGATTGTAAATAAATTATGTTATAGAACGGTTATAATATCAAATATCAAAATCCAAATATCAAGTCAATATCAAATTTTAAATAACAAATCTTTTTTTATCTCCAATTTAATATTTGAAATTAGACATTTGTTATTGGTTTTATATTTGGTATCTGTATCTTGATATTAAACAAAATATATTTTCGTTTATTCTTTTCTGTAAAGAACAAAAATATATTAAATTTTTTTTATTTCAGCTTTTTCACCATATATTCATTTTCAAGCCTGTATCCTAATTTTCGATAATAATTCCGCACGCCAACACCGCTAATGACGGCGATTTTTTTTATGCCGAATTCTTCTGCGGTAATTTTTTCCGCTTCGGCGATTAATTTTTTTCCAAGTCCCGTATGCTGAGGCGATTTTTTATTTTTAGATTTTATTGGCACCATTCGTCCGTAAGTATGCACTTCGCGGATAATAGCGGCATTTTTGAGAACGGGGGTAATTAAATGTTGGCTCCATACTCTGTGTGGAGCCTGTTTGTTAAGTCGAGTTAAATTCTGGGATTGCCGCATTGCTTCACTCCTCGCAATAACAGTAGTGGAATAATTTTGTGAATTTATCCTTAATCTCAACAGCGAATAAATATTTTTTCTTTCTTTATCTTCAAAGCTTAAAAATATTTCTTTGCCATTTGAAGCGTCATAGTCTTGACGGAATAATTTTAACCCCCTCTCCCTTTGGGAGAGGGGTAGGGTGAGGGTTGTCTTATTTCTCACCTCCCTGCATCTGATGCATTTACACTGCCAGCCTTCTTCTTCTGATTTTTTCTTTAAAACTTGCCGTAAGTTAGAAACTTTATTTCCGGCAATAATGCTTGTTGATGGAATATCGCGGATAAGGCGCGTGATGCGGACATAATAGGGAATTATTTTTTTTATCTCAGCAAGCAGCTCTATAAGTTTTTTATCAGAATAAGGCTTGTATTTTCCAGTTTTTAACCATTTATAAATTGAAGCATTTTTTACCACAACGCATGGATAAATTTTAAGCATATCCGGCTGGAATCCGGGGTTAGAAAATAATTCTTTGAACATTTCTAAATCTCTTTTATAATTTGATCCGGGAAGATTTGGCATCATATGATAATTTATTTTAAACCCGGCTTCTTTTAATAATTTTGTCGCTTTGATCGTTATAGCGACAGTATGTCCGCGTTTGTTTAACTTCAAAACATCGTCATAAATACTTTGGACGCCGAGTTCAACCCGCGTCGCGCCTAATTTTTTCATTCTGATAATTTCCTTTTTATTTATATAATCGGGACGAGTTTCAAGAGTAAGCCCGACAATTCTGTGTTTTGATTTCTCGTTTGCTTTTTGGAGTTGAGACAAGCGTTGGTTCCATAGTCTATTTATAGCTGTGGAACCTCTGTGCAATTTGCATTTAGGTTCCACAGCCCTATCGGGACTATAGAACCAACGATTATTGCATGCCCTAAAACATTCTTTTATAAACCAAGTCTGATACTGCTTTGGCAGATATGAAAAAGTCCCACCCATAACAATGAGTTCAATTTTGTCTGTTTTATGCCCAGTCGCTTCCAGTGATTTTAATCTTGCCGTTACTTGTTTATAAGGATGAAAATCAGTCAAAATTGCCCTCATTACTGCCGGTTCGTTTGATAAATAACTCTTCGGCATATTTTTTTCTGTTGGGCAATAAACGCAAGTTCCTGGACAGTGATATGGTTTTGTCAAAACGGCCACGACCGCCACCCCGGAAAGAGTTCTGATATTTTTAGTGACAAGAAGATTTTCAATTTCTTTATTTGGCTTAATTTTCTTACTTTTTACCATTTGGCGACAAGTTTCTAAAATTTCAATATTTGTCGGATTCGGCAAGCCAAATTTCTTTGAAGCTTTTCTTTTAAGCCGTAAAAGATATTCCGAAGACAGCCTTTGTTTTACGGAGGATTTTTTGATGAGTTTGTTTATGATATATTGATTGATCATAAATTTGAATATTGAATTTTGAATATTGATAAAGTAAGTATAATGGCAGAAGTGTATTTTATCAAGAAAATTAGATTGTTTTTTTAAATATCTAAAATATGTTATAATACAGCCAGCTAAACAATTAGTAAATTAACCAAATGATAGCGGAATATTTTACCAATTTACCGGTGAATTTTATAAAAGGAATAATAGATTTCTTCTCTTTTTGGTACATAACAAGCTCCAAGGCTTTTTGGAATAAAGAAATTTCTTTTATAAGAGGAATTGAAAGGGATATGGGCGTTCTGATAAATCTGAAGCTGATGTTCCAGCCGATTTTTGGCGATTATTCGTATATGGGAAGAGTTATAGGTCCTATTTTCAGATTGGGCCGTGTTTTGATCGGTTTTATTATTATGGCAGTTTCTATTGCCGTGGTTGTAGCTATGTATTTAATCTGGATTATTTTACCGCCTCTTGCTTTTCTGATGGTCTTTTTGAATTTGATTGAAGTATTCTAGTATTGAGTATGTAATATATAGTATTCAGTATAATTATGAAAAAACAAAAAAAAGAAAAGAAAATTCCGGTTGAAGTTGTGGTGTGTTCAGAGTGCAAGGGAAATAAAGTTACTGAGAACGGAGTTGAATGTAAAACCTGTCAGGGTATGGGTGTTTTTTTGCATGTTGGCAATAGCGGGATTTATTATTGGGATGAAAAACTTTCCGGTTTTTCTCCGCTTTTGCGTTCATTTTTGCAGTTAATCCCAAAGCTTATTCGCGCTTTTGTATATTTTCTGGTTGTTGTTACATTTTTATACGGTATTTATTTTGTTATTATCAATAATCCTGATTTTTTTAGCTCATTGACAAAAGACATTAAAGAGGCGGAAACGGAAGCTCTTATGGTGAATTTTTTTGTAGTAATGTATAAATCTATAACTCATTTTATAAGCGCTTTTTTTGTTTTGATAGAAAAAAGAGGAATAGGTCCTTTGATGTTCTGGACAGCTATTTTAGGAATGATGTACTTTTACTATTACAACAAAATAAAATATGTGTCCAAAAAAGAAATTAATCCAAAATCTAAAGAATTTAAGATTTTTTATAACAAAAAAACAAAAGAGTCTAAAAATCCGGTTAATATCAGTAAATATACTTCTCCTTTGGCTAAAGATATTTTGAACAAGACCCTTGATCTTGCGCATAGCCTCAAACAAGCTCCGTCACCATTTCATTTGGCAAAAGTTATCGCGCAAAATCATCGAACAAGCATTTTGCTTAAAAGGCTTGAAATTGATTCAAAAAAGTTTATTAAAGATATGAGTGTTTTTATAAAGGGCTTGCCAAAAAATGATTATTATAATCAAGATGGGATTTTAAACGGCACAATTCTTAGTCCTGAAATAGAAAAAATAATTGTAAGGGCATTTTATGAAACTGTTGTTGCCGGATTTAGCAAGGTTGAGGCAGAAAGCCTGTTTTTGGCTTTAGTTAGTGATGAATGTCTTGATAAATATTTCAAAGATATAAATATTGAAATAGAAGACGCGAGGAATACTGTATTGTGGGTTAAGAGCTGGTCACAGGCGAGAATAAGGCTTAATAAACCGAGAAAAATTCAGCATTCCGTGATGAACAAAGCCTGGACCGCGAGAGTTACTCCGGAATTGGACAGGTTTAGTTATGACCTGACGGATCACGCAAGATCTGGATTGACTGGATATATTGTTGATAGAAAAACGGAGCTTGATAATCTAATGAGAATACTTGAGAGGACCAGCAAGAACAATGCTCTTTTAATCGGAGAGGAGGGAAGCGGAAGAAAAACTATCGTGAAAGAGCTTGCTAACAGGATGGTAAAAGACCAGGTTTTGCCGACATTACAAGACAAGCGATTGGTTGTTCTTGATGTCGGCGCTCTCGTTGCCGGAGCAAGGGCGGGCGGGGATTTGGAATTGCGAATTAGGCAAATGATCGCGGATATGGGGAAGAGCGGCAATATAATTTTGTTTATTCCCGAGATACATAATATGGCGGCAGCAGGAAGCGGAGAGGGATTTGACGCTTCAAAAATTTTGTCTCCCATTCTCTCTCAAGGCTTATTCCAGGTAATTGGCACAACTGATTATAGAAACTATCACAGATATATTGAGCCAAGGTCCGACTTCGCGAATAGTTTTGACTTGATAAAAGTGGAAGAGTTGGACGAAGAAAAAACAATGGAAATTCTTGCTGTGCAAGCAAAAATTATAGAAGCCAGAGAAGGAATCGTAATGACTTACAAGGCGATCAAAAAAACCGTTGAACTTTCCAAAAAATATATAACTAACAGGATACTGCCGGGAAAAGCGATAGATCTTTTGAGCGAAACGGCAGTGGAAGTGAGAAGAAAAGGGTCCGGGTCGGTTTTAAGAGATAAAGATATAATGGAAGTTATTACGGAAAAAACAGGAATACCTCTTATGGATGTAAATGCTAGTGAAGCTGAAAAACTTTTAAATTTGGAAGAAAGAATGCATGGCAGGGTTATAGGCCAGCATGAGGCAGTGAAAGCCATTGCTTCTGCTATAAGAAGAGTAAGAGTTGGAATGAAACACGAATCCAGGCCTATTGGAACGTTTTTATTTTTAGGTCCGACTGGAGTTGGGAAAACCGAGCTGGCAAAAGCTCTGGCGGAAGCTTATTACGGAGACGAGGATGCCATGATAAGAATCGATATGAGTGAGTACCAGACAGTTGGCAGTGTTGAAAAATTAATCGGCTCTTCTTCTGATTTATCCGAATCAACTTCAGGCGGAATTCTGACTGAGGCCGTGAAGAGAAAGCCATTTTCTTTAATTCTCCTTGACGAACTTGAAAAAGCGAATAAAAATGTGCTAAACTTATTCTTGCAAGTCTTTGATGATGGGCGGCTTACTGATAATCTGGGGAGGACTGTTGATTTTACGAACACGATAATGATCGCTACTTCAAACGCCGGTTCCAAGGTAATAAGGAAAATAGTGATTAACGAGAAAGAAAATAATGAAAGGATATTTCAAATGCTGGAACCTTACCTTCTAAAAAGCTTTGCTCCGGAATTTCTCAACCGTTTCACGGCTAAAATTGTTTTCAGATCTCTTTCCGAAAGAGACATTATGGCTATTGCCAAGCTTCAGATTGGCAATCTGGCAAAAAGAATGGACAAAGCTCAGGGAATTCAAATCAAGATTTCTAATGAAGCTCTGAAAAAGATTGCTAAACTTGGGTATAGTCCTGAGTATGGCGCAAGATTTTTACAAAGAACGATTCAGGAACGTGTGGAAAATCTTATCGCTACTAAGTTTTTGAAAGGAGAAATTAAAAGAGGGAATGTTCTTGAGATTAAGGGAAGTGATATATAATTATAGTATGTGGTATTTAGTATGCAGTATTCAGTATTTAATTATATACTTTATACTAAATACTAAATACTAAATACTAAATACTAAATTTATGCTTAGACTAAAAAAAGAAGGAGAAGGGTTTTTCGAAGTAGTGTTGAATATATTTATGCCAATCTGGCTGCCCATTAAAGCTATAAAGATGATGATTGAAGAGATAAGAGAGGAAAGAAGGAAGAAAAAAGAGAAAGAAGAACGGTAATTAATCTTGTTATTAACCAGTACCATACCCTAGGGTATGGTACTGTAAAGTTTTTTGATTTTAATTAATTTTAATCTTAGCGAAAGATGAAAGATAAATATGATGTGGTGATTGTCGGCGCTGGTCCGGCTGGGTTGAGCTACGCGGAAGTTTTAGCTAGAAATGGCAAGTCCGTTTTGGTTTTAGAAAAAAATAATAAAATCGGTCCTAAAATATGCGCTGGCGGATTAACAGCAAAGGTAGAAGAAGAAAATCTTATGTCTTTAAAAAATGCTGACAATATTTTTTATTCAATGGAGTTTCATTTTTCTAAGACTTGCAGGAAATTAATTAAAGATAAGCCCATTATTGTAACTATTGATCGTAAAAAATTGGGAAGGATGATGATGAAAAAAATGCTTAAAAGAGGAGCGGAAGTAAAAATAGAAACGGAAGTAAAAGAAATCAGCGAAAATTCAATAATTATTAATGAACAAGAAATAAAATATGACTATTTGGTTGGAGCTGATGGAAGTAATTCAACGGTAAGAAAATTTCTAGGTGTCAAAACTAAAAAGATGCTTATTACATTACAATATGTTATTCCTCAAAAAAATCAGAATTTTAAAAAATTGGAATATTTTTTTAACTCAAAAATATTAAATAATTGTTTATGGATTTTTCCTCACAAAGATTATACAATAGTTGGAGGCGGTTATTGTTCAAAAACTGTTTCTAAAAAACCTTTTAATTTTAAAAATACTTTTGAAAAATGGCTAAAAAATCATCAGATTAAAACAGACGGGCTTAAATTAGAGAGTTTTCCAATTAATTTTGATTATCAAGGATATCAATTCGGTAATAAATTTTTAATCGGTGATGCGGGAGGATTTGCTTCAGGAATGACGGGAGAGGGAATTTATTTCGCGATGGTTTCTGGAAAAGAAGTAGCTAAAAAAATTATTGATCCGCAATATGATTGTCCTGAGATTTCTAAGATTTCAAAAATCAAAAGAAGGCATGAATATTTTTTTGAAAAAGTTAATTTTTTAAATAATATTTTGCCAAATCTCGGGTTCAAAATAATATCTTTTCTTTTAAATTATAAATGGTTTAAAAAAATCGTTATCAAAGTTTTTATTTGATTTTAATCAATTTAACAATTAACAAAAAATATGGGTAGGAAAAAATTATTAAAATTACAAAGGAAAGAGGAGAGAAAACAGGAAGTGTTTAATAAAAAAGAAAAAGGTAAAAAAATGATAATTGGAATTGTTTTTTTGGTAGTGTTTATTTTTGCGGCTTATCAAGTTAATATTGCTTTAAAGAACAATAAAAATATTGAAAGTAGTAATATTAGCGTAGATAGTAATGATAGCGGTAATATGCAAGAAGGTTCCACACAGAGCATGGAGCCGACGGATAATTTGCAAGATGATTCTAGCTGGGAGGACGGAAATAATGAAGAAACGCAAGAGAGCTCTACACAAGAGCATGAAGCCAACAAAGTTGCAGTGATTGAAACTAATAAAGGCAACATAAAATTGGAATTATATACGAGTGACGCGCCAAAAACTGTTGAAAATTTTGTAAAACTTTCTAATGAAAATTTTTATGATGGCATAAAATTTCATCGGGTAATTTCAAATTTTATGATTCAAACAGGGGATCCGCTTAGCAAGGATGATAATCCGGCAAATGACGGAACTGGCGGACCGGGATATTCTTTTGAAGATGAAATAAATTTTCATAAAGTGGAAGTTGGATCTCTGGCAATGGCAAATTCGGGTCCTAATACAAATGGCAGTCAATTTTTTATTGTAACAGAAAGACCACAACCGCATCTTGACGGCAAACATACTGTTTTTGGAAAAGTTATTGAAGGGATGGATGTTGTGAGGAGCATAGAACAAGGTGATGCGATGAATAGAGTGTATATTAGAGAGTAATAAATAAATTGTCGTATTGTTAAATTGTTAAATTGTTGAAATATGCTAGATCTTTTTGTAGTAATTTGGATTATTTTATTTTTATCCTTTTTAACGATTATTATTTATGGTTTCCCAGCGATACTTTCGGCTGGTCCGATTCCTGCGCATAAAAAGGGAATAGGGAAAGCTTTGGAGCTTGCTAAAATTAAACCTGGTGAAAAATTTTACGATCTTGGCTGTGGAGATGGCCGAGTTTTGGTTAAGGCGGTAAAAAAATATGATTGTTACGGAGTTGGTTATGAACTTGTTTTTCCATATTATTTATTGGCAAAAGCGCGAGCTAAATTGTATGGAAAGTCCGATAAAATAGATATGAAGTGCAAAAATTTTTTCAAAGCGGATCTGCAAAACGCGGATGTCATTTTTTGTTTTCTTACTCCAAGGTTGATGCAAAAAATTGGAAAACTATTAAAAGAAACAGAAATTAAAAAAGGAGCAAGACTTGTTTCTTACGGTTTTTCCATAAAAGACATGGAACCAGTTGAAAAAATCAAACATAGCAAAGAGAATTGGAATATATACCTATATAAAATTTAAAAATGAAAAATCAAAATGGAAAATGACAGTGTAAAATTTAAAATAATTTTAGATTATTGGAATTTTGCATTTTAAATTGTTATTTTGATTTTTGATATTTCCATTTTAAGCTTATTTTATGCCAGATAAAAATTATATCTACGCGGTTTCTATTATAATCGGCACTTCAGTTGGTGCTGGTATTTTTGGTTTGCCGTATGTGGCCTCTAAATCTGGATTTTTTTTATTTGTAGTACTTATTTTAATTTTGGGGTTTATTATGCTTATTTTACATCTAATGTATGCGGAAATAACTTTAAGAACCAAGAACAAGGGCAGGCTTGCTGGTTATTGCGGAAAATATCTTGGGAAGAATGGAAAAAGAATAGCGACAATTATAACACTTGTTGCTTTATATGGTAATATGTTAGCATTTATAATCATAGGGGGAAATTTCTTAAATGCTATATTCTTTCCTTATTTTGGTGGAAATGAATTTATGTATAGTATCTTAATGGCATTATTCATTTCGGCAGGAGTATATATAAGTCTTAGGATGGTTAGTTTTATAGAATTGCTGATGGTCACATTTCTTTTTGTTACTATTTTTGGGGTTATTTTCAAAGGTTCTTTTTTTGTTAATACTGGAAATTTATTAACTTATGATCTCACGCAATCCTTCTTGCCATTTGGCGCGATTTTATTTTCAGTGGGAGCTCTCTCTGCCATTCCAGAATTAGAACATATAATGAAAAAGGATCAAAAGAGAATTAAAAGCGCGATAATAACGGGGAGTGTAATTACGATTGCAATTTATATTTTATTTGTGGCTGTTATTCTTGGTATTACGGGTTCAAACACTTCGGAAGAAGCGCTTTCGGGATTAAGTATGGTCATTAGAAATGGAATTGTAACTTTGGGTTTTATTTTTGGGGTCTTTGCAATCTCTACTTCATTTTTAATAGTAGGAATAAATTTAAAAGAAATGTTCTGGTATGATTATCACTTAAGCGAGAAAAAATCTTGGGCGCTTGCTTGTTTAGTTCCTCTCTTTATTTTTATTTTGGGTTTTCGCGATTTTATAACTGTGATAAGCATAGCGGGAAGCGTTACGGGAGGTTTCGCGGGCATTCTTATTATAGTCTCTTTTTATAAAGCGAAAAAAATGGGAGATTTGAAACCAATTTATGAAATAAAGATATCTAGAATATTAACAATTTTTATGATTACCATTCTTTTTTTAGGAGTGATACATCAGTTTGTTTATAGAGGTTGAAGAATTGCTAAATTGTCAAATTGTCATGCGTAGCACAGTAACAATATAGCAATTTGACAATTTGACAATCATAACAATATTTTATGTCAAATTCAAAAACAAAAAGTATCATCAAATTCTGGCTCCCAGTGTTTCTTTGGTGCGCGGTTATTTATTATTTTTCCGCAATCCCAAATTTAAAATCCGATCTGCCGAATCAGTGGGATTTTGTTTTAAGAAAAATCGCACATATGGCGGAATATGGAATTTTAACTATTCTTCTTTTCAGAGTTTATTTTAAAAGTAACGGATTTACAATAAAAAAATCCATTTCCTTTGCAATAATATTTGCTTTAACTTACGCTTTTACTGATGAATATCACCAGCTTTTTGTTTTTGGACGGGAAGGAAGCCTGGTTGATGTATTCGTTGATAGTCTGGGAGTGTTTTTTACGGCATTTTTGATTTACAGAAGGGTAAAAAAATGATAGTATTGGCATAGGTTTGTGCGGTAAATTTAGAGTTTGAAATATAAAATAAATATTCTAAATTCTAAATTCTAAATTCTAAGTTCCATTACATGTTTTCATTTGAAAATCCGCTATTAGTAATTGAGGTAAGCAGAGTTTTTGTGATTTTGGCAATATCATTTATTGTCGCGATGTTAGCGACGCCGTTGCTTACTCATTTTCTCTATAAATATAAAATAGGCAAACAAATTAGGGCGGAAGGTGACACTCCTGTTTTTACGGCGCTTCATAAGAAAAAAGAAGGAACGCCGACAATGGGAGGGCTTTTGATTTGGACTATTGTTCCAATTCTGGCGATTTTATTCTGGTTTCTTTCTGTTATAATTGGTAATCCTGTGATAAATAGCATAAATTTTCTTGATCGCGCTCACACTTATCTACCTTTGGGAATTTTAGTTTTGGCTGGACTAGTGGGAGCGATTGATGATCTGATGGGAGTATTTAAAATCGGTCCAAAAGGAGGAGGTCTTGGAATTAAAGAAAGAATATTACTCTATGTTTTTGTAGCAGTGATAGGTGCTTATTGGTTTTATTTCAAGCTTGGATGGGATATGGTTCATATTCCGGGAATTGGAGATTTTTTTATAGGGTTTTGGTATATCCCGCTTTTTATTTTTATAATAGTAGCAACTTCATTTTCTCTTAATGAAACAGACGGGCTAGACGGGCTGGCGGGTGGAGTTACTTTGCCGGCATTCGGAGTTTTCGGAGCAATTGCTTTCGCGCAAGGAAATGTAGAACTTGCTATGTTTTGCGCTGCGATAATTGGAACTCTACTTGCCTTTTTATGGTTTAATGTTCATCCGGCAAGGTTTTACATGGGTGATACCGGGTCAATGGCGCTGGGCGTGACTTTAGGCGTGGTCGCGATGCTTACCAATTCATTTTTAATTTTGCCATTTGTCTGTTTTATTTTAGTTATTGAATCGTTGTCGGTTATTATTCAATTAACCTCAAAAAAATTTAGGCATAAAAAAGTTTTTCAAAGCGCGCCCATTCATCATCATTTTGAAGCAATTGGCTGGCCGGAGTGCAAAGTTACGATGAGATTTTGGATTATTGCCTGGGTAATGGCGGCAATTGGGCTTGTAATAGGGCTGATGGGGATGGGGAATTAGACTAAATTGCTGTATTGCTAAATTGTCAAATTGTTATGAAAAATAAATTTTTATCATCAAACCAAAACCATGAGAAAAGAATCTTTATCTCTTATGACTATCAAAACTCTTTTGGCTGTGATTATTTTTGCAGGGATGGGGACAATTATTATTGGCGGGGGATATATTATTGGGGAATATTATAAAAATACGGAAAATGAAGTAGTAATAACGCCAGCTAATTATAATCAAGAAACCAAAAATTATTACAATCTTTTAGAGAAGAATTGCAAAAATAGTGAAAACAGATACCAAAAAAATCAATGTTATACTATTACTATTCAAAAAATATCTGAAACAGATCCTGAAAAAGCGGTTAAATTATGTGAAATAGACGCATTATTAATATTATCAAAAAATGATTGTTATGCGATGATTGCAGAGAGAATATCTTCTACTTGTTTTACTGAAGTTTATAATAAGGCGTTAATGATTTGCGATAAAATTGAACGAGATAAATTAAGGAAAAGTTGTAAAGAAAATTGCAAATTGCACCATGAACAAGAAAAAGAAAATAATATTTCCAACTGGCAAACTTATCAAAATGAAGAGTATGGGTTTGAGGTGAGGTATCCGGAAGATTGGGAAGAAATTGATAAAACTCCGGCAATAATGAGTTTTGCCTATAAAGACAATGAAAATAATCTTATTCAAATAAGAAGTATGGATAGGGAAAACGATATTAGTTTAATAAAGCAGATAAAAGGGGAAGGAGATGTTGAGCCAGAACTCATAAAAATAAATAATAAAGACTTTTATTTTCTCAAAGTATCAATGGCTGGACTTATATTTTATGAATATTACATAGAAAATAAAAATAAAATATTTGTAATATCAATGATGAATATGTCTGCTGATCTGCCCAAGAATGCTCAGGATGAATCTGATATTAAATATCCTACAGACGAAGAACTTAGTGAAGAGCTGAACAATTTAAGATCAATGATTTCTACTTTCAAGTTTATAGAAAAAGACGAAATGCAGGAATAAATATTCATAATTCATAATTCAAATCCCATGCTAGACATATTAATAAAAAATGGAAATGTAATTGACGGAACCGGGTCAAAAAGTTCTGTTGTTGATGTTGGAATAGAAAAAGGAAAGATAACTGTTTTTGAAAAAGCAGGAAAAACTGAAGCTGCTGAGGTTATAGACGCGGAAGGAAAAGTCGTTTGTCCCGGGTTTGTTGATATTCTTGATCATTCGGATAATTTTTGGACTATTTTTACGATACCCAGACTGGACAGTAAGGTTGCTGACGGAGTAACTACGATAATCGGTGGAAATTGCGGGACATCTTTAGCGCCAATATTAAGCGAGGGCTCCATTGAATCAATGAGAAAATGGGTAGATATCGGAAATATAAACATAAACTGGGACAGAACAAGCAATTTTTTTTCTGAATTAAATAAAAAAAGTATTGGTCTTAATTTTGGAACTTTGGTTGGGCATGAAACTTTAAGAAGAGGTTTAATGGGTGATCAAGTTAGAAAAATAACAGAGGAAGAAATAAAAATGATAGGGAGAATGCTCTCAGAAAGTCTGGAGGCGGGAGCTTTTGGAATGTCAACTGGTCTTGTTTTCTCGCACGCAAGGGCGGCTACCATATATGAAATAAATTTTTTAGCGGGAATACTAAAAAGTTATAATTCTTTATATGCGAGCCATATTAGAGGAGAATCTGAAGAATTGCTTCCAAGTATAAATGAAACCATACAAATTGGAAGAGAAACAAATGTTCCGATAGAAATTTCACACTTAAAAGCGGTAGGAGAGAAATATTGGCTGGATATGCAAAAAGCGATAGAAATGATTAATGTTGCAAATGAAGAAGGAGTTGAAATTAGTTTTGATATATATCCATATGATACGACGGGATCTGTTCTATATATACTTCTTCCAGATTGGGTTTCTCAGGGAGGAAGGAAAGAAATGATAAAAAGGCTGAAAAATCTTGAATTAAGGAAAAAAATTATAGAAGAAATGAAAGCAATGAACTATAATTATGAAAATATTGTTATTTCTATATGTCCAAGATTAAAAGAAGCGGTTGGCAGAAAAATTGTGGATATTGCAAAAAGTCAAGAAATATGTCCGCAAGAGGCAATAATGGAATTGTTGATAAGTGCGAGTGGCCATGTCGTTGTTTTTAATAAAGGAATTTTAAGCGAGGATAATATAAAATTATCTCTACAAAGTCCTCATTCTATAATTTCTTCCGCGGATGCCGCTTATAATAGTGAATATACAAGAACGGGAGAACTTGTCCATCCAAGATGCTTTGGAACATTTTCAAGAATTTTAGGCAAATATGTAAGAGATCAGAAGGTTTTAAGCCTACAGAGTGCTATTGAAAAAATGACCTCTAAGCCAGCCAAAAAAGTTGGGATAAAAAACAGAGGAGTTTTAAAGAGAGGAAATTGGGCGGATGTTGTTGTTTTTGATCCAAAAACAGTTATTGACAGGGCTAATTTTAATAATCCTTATCAATATTCAGAAGGCATTGAATATGTAATTATTAACGGAAAATTGGTTATAGAAAAAGGCAAGCATACGGGTGAATTAGTAGGTAAGGTTTTGAAGAGAAATTAAATTGTTGTATTTAGGATTTACGTGTTTAAGGTGTTTAGCCTCTCCGCGCCAGTTTTATTATTACGGTTTATTTGTATATATGGAGCAATGCTTTAAAATAAAAGATAAGTGTGGAGGGGCTAAACACCTTGTGCAAGGCAAATATGCAAGTTCTGATATCATTAAAACCTTTTTAATTAATTAAAATTAGAATTATGCTTGAATCAATTTATTTATCAATTCTCCTTGCTGGTTTTGGAGGCGGTGCAGTCAGGGGTTTAGTTGGTTTTACTAAGCACCAATTTGCCTATAAAAATGTTGGATTTAATTTGCCTTATTTTATAGCAATGATGCTTATTTCTGGAGTTATCGGTCTTTTGTCTGCTATTATTGTCAAAGAATTAGGTTTGACTTTTTTAGAATTGGATTATACTCCGGCGCTGGCTTTTGTTATCGGTTATGCCGGAGGTGATTTTCTGGAAAATCTTTATAAAATTATTGTCAAAAAACCTTCAATTTATGCTATTAGAGAATAAAAGCAAAGGATTTTAGTATGAGCATTTCAGGAGCTTAGCTCCGAA
>JAGLXN010000089.1 GCA_023132875.1 Candidatus Parcubacteria bacterium | reverse complement strand
TAAAATTCTAGCCATAGCAATAAAAGTAAGATAGCGAAAAATAGATATAGTAACGGAAAAATAAATAAAAGAAATAGCGGATTTTATTTTTTTAATTATCGCTAGCTCCATAGTCCCGCAGGGCTGTGGAACTTATTTGCAACGAAATAAAAAAATTAAAATTTCAAAACAAAAAGAACTGATTACAGATCAGTTTCTGCGATAAATTTTTTGATAAGCATAAATTCGGTGTTTAATTTTTAAGTCTTTTCTTCTTTACTTTTCCTAACTGTTTTATTTCTTTCTTTACCTCTTTAATATGTTTTTCCGCGGGCAAATGCTCCGGCGTTGTCCCGCCTATTTCTTTAATTGTCTGCCTAACTTTACCGTATTTAAGCCAATCTCAACCATTTTACTGAATGCGGTAAAATGGTTATCCACATCCTGACCGCTATTAATGCAAGCGCGTGCCGCCCTAGAAATTACCTCTTCGGAATTTTGCCATTTTTTATATCCCAAAAGCGGCAACAATTCCCGCGCTGTCCAATATTCAATTTCGTTTTCATCAATTTTTTTGATATCCTCAAAATTTTTATGAGGACTTAATGGCGTTATCGCGTTAGTCATAGTTTTGGATTAGATTTAATTAAAAATTCCACCACGCTATTTCTAATAGTTAGTTTTTTTGTTATATTAATTTTTGGTTAAATTTAAAAAACTTCGTGTCAAACCTGCACTTCCTAAACATCTGATTTTTTTATAATTGAAATTTGGGACATAGTTAGTTTTGATTAAATTGATCTTTTAAAATATCATAATGTTCAGGAAAAACTTTTTCTATCATATCCAGTAAATAATTTACATTTTTCTCTGCCTCTTGAACTAATGAAGGATCAAAACCGCTTCCTGTAATATGAGATTGATCATTAAAAAATTTGTTAATTGCTGTTAGTTTATTTTTATCAAAGGAGGTATTGTCTTCTAAATGCTTAATTTTTGAGTACATAGTTCCACTTTTGGGAATTCTAAACATTAGAAAAGTTTCTAAAACTTTTCTTCCAATGTTTGGTATATGATATACATCTTGAATTGATTTATCATCTTCCGAATCTTCTCTAAAATCAAAAAGCTGTTTACATAAATAATGATATTCACTCTCATGCTTCGTGAGTAAAGAGTCTATTTTATCAATTTTTGCAATTCTCTCATTATCTATGTAGCTATTTTTAATCATGAAATATTCACTATTATTTCCGTGATCGAAATGCTTTAACCAATTTATTAATAATTTCAAAAAATCAAAATTATGAGTCAGTAAAAAAACTTGTTTAGCTTCTTTGACACTATTTTTTAAAAATGAGAACGCTTGAAAAATAGAATTTGAATCTAAACTTGAAACTGGGTCATCTACGACAATTATCCCTTCTTCAAGATCAAAATCTTGATCCTTTAAATGAACTACAAAATATATAAAAGCAATTGCCGTCTTTTCTCCTTCGCTAAGATTTTTAGCGACTTTATCATTTCTTTTTATTAAGTATCCACCCGCTGGCGCAACTTCAAATATAATTTCTTCTCTACCAAGAAAAATATGTAAATTTTTATTCAATTCACCACATGCTTTATGTTCAGAAGAAATTGTAGCTTTGTTATTTAAAATTTGTTTTGTTAAATCAATAATCCCAATTTTTTCAACTGTTCCATTTTGAATATCTAAAATTTGTTTTACGCAATCCTTTGCTTCTTGTTCTAATTTTTTCACATCATCAAATATCTCACTTAAATAATGATTTTTTAATTTTAAATTTACTTCATCTTTTTGAATCTGAAAATTATCAGTTTTATCATTATGTTTTTCAATAGTTTCATTTAACAAAACAATACTGTCCGAAAAATTGTTATCTAATGATCTTGCAAAATTTAATCCTTCTGTAGTTTTTGTTTTTTTATCTTCTAATTTTTTAATCAGAGTTGAAATTTCTAATGATAGATTTGTTTTTTCTTGATTAAATGTGGTTAGTCTAGAGCTGTATTCTGTATGTAGTTCTTTGTATAGTAAAACTTTATCTGAAGCTTTAATATTTTTTAGTTCTGAAAGTTTTTTTTCTAACTCTTCAATTTCTATATTTATTTCTTTTTTTAACCCTTGGTCTGCTTTATTAAAATGACTAGCTAAATCTTTTAATCTTGATTCTGATATAATATTATCACAAAATTCACAGTTATCACTTTTATGTAATTCGTGGAGTTTTATTCCTGTTTCAACCCATCTTGAAATATCATCCTTTTCTTTTAATCTTGAGATGATTTTGCTTTCTACGGTTTTTTTGCATATATCAATAACATTTTTATAGCTTTGGTCTAAATCAAAAGAAAACTCTAATGTAGAAAGTTTTTGTTTTTGCTCTTGCTTTAATATTGTATGATATTTGCTTACTTTAGTATCTTCCAAAATTTGTTTTGATTCTAAATTTTCAAAATCATTTTCGGCATGGGTTTTTATATAATTCCTTACTGTACCCCCAGCATAAGTTGCACCAATAATTTTTGCCACAGATGTAAATTTTTTTCCTTTCTCAGTTTCTTTTGAAATTTTTATATCTTCCAATTCTCCTTTTTCTTTTTTAAGTTTTTTTAGTTTTTCCTCATCTTCTTTTATTTGTTTAGATAGTTCTTTATTTTTAGCACCAAGAATAAAAATAGATTTCGCTCTCGAGTTAATGATTTCAATATTATTTTCTATATACTTCTTATTAAAAACTCTAATTTTCGTCTGATATTCACTTCCTTGTTTAATGCTTTCATCTTCTGCTTTTATTTCATATTCCAGCTCTGGATATTCTGGATTTTCCCCACTATTAAAACTATCAAATAACTTTGATAGAGTTGTTTTTCCTGAACCGTTCCAGCCATAGAAAAGATTGTATCTTTTAAATTCAGGTAAACTACTATCGCAAGTATAGTTTTGGAAAATATCTAATTTTTTAATTTTCTTAATTTTTTGAATCATGCATTTTAATTACTTACCCAAAAACTCAACCCATTCTCCCTCGCCCACTTTTCAAAAGCAAAAGTGATATCGTCCACGCTTCTTGAACATCTGATTTTTTTATAATTGAAATTTGCGACATTTATTTTTACTTTTTATAATCTAAATTATCGAATTTAAAATCACCTATTATTTTTATGTTCAATGATTTGCAATTGCTAGAAACTAAATCAAGTAATTTATTCCAATTTTTACCTAAATTATTTATGTTTTTAATAATTTCTATTAACACATCTTCATCAAGATATCCCCTTGCCTCTGAAACTTCAATGTAGCTACCGTCTGCATTTCCAGCTAAAGATATTTTATGTCCGTGAACAAGTAAATTTCTTATTTCTGTTATTTCTTTAAATATTTTTTCTATTTCTTCTTTCGCAAGAATTGCTTCGCTTTCTTTTTCCAATAAAAAATATTTCACAAAATAAGAAAGTTTTCTTTTTATATTCAATTTTTCGTTTTTTATCCACTCTTCATATTTTGATTTATTACTATGTTCAAATTCAAACTTAACAACACGCCTCATATTTTGATGTAAAAAATATTCCACATAAATTTGCAACATAATAAATACAAAAACTAGTATTTTATCTGAAATTATTTTATCTGATTCAAGTATTTTTTCTGATTTGTTTTTTTTAAACTTTTCTAAATAATAATTAAATTCGTCTCTAAAAATAACAGCATCCATTTCAAGCTCCCATGCTATTTCTTCGCGAATATTAATATTTTCTTTTAGTGTAATTTTGTGATCCATAAATTTTTATATCAATAATTTTTTGTCAATTTAATTCCATTATTTTCTGTTTCTGCATACCAATTATTAAACAATTTGGTAAAACTTTTATCAACAGAATATTCAGCAAATGGATTATTTACGAAAATACAATCATCCCCAATATTGTCTGGATGATTTAGTACTGTCTTATTTGAAAATAGAACGCCACTTACAAAGTTAAAATCGTTATTAATAAAATAATTTACAGATATAGGACTTTTATTAGATTTCTCAATTTTGTTTCTATATGAATAATTTGTTTTGCCGTTTTTTAAATTAATTTGCATAAATTGAAAACCAAACAATGCTTTGACTACATTTGGCATACTTGAATCTTCTACATGACCCAAATCTTCAGTATTTATTGCGATAATAAACGGTGCTTTTTTATTAAACCAATTCTTGTTTTTCCATTTATCGTATTTTTTTATTGCCTTCTCTTCCAGCGAATTAGTAATTCTTAAAATCATTTCATCAGTAGGAACATCTTGAACTTGCATCTCATTAGGATTACAAGCAACATGCATTTCAGGAACAGAATCAGGCTTATTCTTATCGCCTTTTTCACAAGCAACGCATTCAATATAAATATTTTTATTCACAATAAAATCTGGACCTTCATTTTTGGATTCTATAAATAAATTTTTACCTAAAAGAATGTTCCCGAAATACATTTCCCAAGTTCTTTGATGAAAATGTTTTTTAATATCTGACAAAAAATGTTTATCAGCTAACGGCTTAAAACTCCGCCACAGTTTATTAAATTTTTCTCGTCTTTTTTTTATACAACCACTTGCAACAAAATAAGTATCATAATTTGGATATAACGACTTTATTTGTTCTAATTCTTTATCTGTCCTAATTATTGGAAGCTCTGTTGTAAAAATAGAATCTTGCATATTTTTAAAATTTATCTCCAAAAACTCAACTCATTCTCCCTTCCCCACTCCTCAAAAGCAAAAGCTATGTCGTCTAAATCGTGTTTTTGCGTTATCTATTTTCTAACTTTAAACAATGAAATTTTGTCTTAATAACACTATCACTATTTCTCAATCCTATACTTATTAATCTTGAAACTTTCTCTGAATTTGAACTGTCCTCTACCTCAAAATAATATTCTTCTGGCTGGCTTCTTACGCATCCGCTAATACCAAACACATAAGGACAATAATGAAAACTGACTTTAATGGATCTAATTTTTGAATTTCTTGAAACATCTTGATTAATTTCAATTGTCGTCCATTCATCAAACATAATAGAATGCTCAAGTGTATTTTTATTCAAATTATTTTTTATATCAGGTACATATTTACCATTAGACTTCAAATAAAAATTCTCTCTATTGCCATCCCCTAAAATTATTTCGTATAAATTACCCACATAAACAACTAAATTTATTTCATTATTTTTATTATTTACATTTGCGATTGATTCAAAGTCAAGAGTTAAATGAAAATTATCAGAAACTTTTTCTTCCTTATAACTCATCATAGGACCTCCTTTTTTATTTGTTACTTCTGGAACAAAAGTAAATTCCTGTCCATTTTGTATCCACCATTCATCTTTTTCCCATTTGTCATCAAGAAAATTACTATCGCACTCGGGAATTATAACTTCTTCGCTTTTATCGCCTGTATTCATAGGAAGATATACTTCTATGGGCTTATTAATAGAATAGGCATATAGAATAACAGTACAAAAACCAAAGAAAAATGTATAAGAATAAAAATTACGCTTTGACCATTTCTCAAGCTTATTAGTTTTTTTCTTTTTACTCTTCATCAAAATTAAAAATATTATTTATATCTTCGTTAGAACTATAAAAATTATCAATTTCCATATTTCCACTATTTCCATAAACCGTAAAACCAGAAGAATTAAAAGGTCTGTTCGTATAACTATTATCAACATAAGAAATCAATAAATTATCATTTGAAATTTTTTCACCGCCAGCAACAAAAACTTTATAAACATTTTTAGTCCGAGTTATTCTTATTTGATAAGTTTTATCTTGCTCAAAAATATAATCTTTTTTTGCTAAAACTTTATTCGTCTTAAGAACCACACCCTCATTCGTACCATTACCGAAGAAAAAGTTTAATTTTCTTTCAAGTAAATAAGAATTAAGAACAACGGTTTCTGATCTTGAAATTAAATCATATTGAACAAAAAAATCACCTTTTAATTTTCTTATAAAAAATAATGAGGACTTCTTGCAATTTTCATCTTTATTAAAAATAAGTTTATTCGTAATTAATTTGCCATTTTCAATTTTCCAATTGTCATAGCATGTTTTTGCTTCTTCTGTCATTCCCCAAAATTTTGATTCATTAAGAGAAACAGAAAAATCGTCATAAAAAACTAATATAAAATTATATTCTTCAAAAATTTCTTCACCTTCAAATTTATAATCAATTTTTAAAGAATGCTTTTCAGAATTGAGAGTGTAAGGAAATTTAAATTTTACCTCTTCTTTGTCATTTTTATATATGTCAGCGTTTGAAAATCTACTACTTAACAAATCTTCTTCTGATTCATCAAAATAAATTTTTAAATCTAATATCTCTTTATTTTTCTTAACAACAAATGTTGGCTGTAAAGATTTAGAAATAACTAAAACTTCCTCGTTTTTCCTCAACATTTTTTCTTTGCTATCTTCTCGTAAAAAAACTGCTATTGTTTCATCTACTTTTATTATTTCTGGCTGGATAGTAGTTTTTTCTGCATTATTAATCTCTTTGTGTTCGGTGTTAGTTTTTGATTTATTATCATTTTGATAAGCAAAAACTAGGAATATAAGCAATATTCCCAATAATCCAAACAAAACAAAAATTTTGTAAGTTTTAGTCATAACAATGATTTGAAAAAATAATAATGTTTTATTTTATTATAACAAAAATCGCCTTAATCGGCGATCTTAAAAATCTACTTTTTCTTTTTAGCTCTTTTTTTTGCTTCAGTAATAGTTTTCTTTTTATGAGCTGACTTTTTTATTAGACGCAAATTTTTCTGAGTATCAGTGCCACCGTCAGCAAGAGGTTTCTTGTAATCAATTTCCTTTCCTTTGGGTGTCTTTTTTAGTCCTCTTTTTTTAAGAAATTTTTGTCTTGTTGATGTTTTTCTTTTTTGCATAATTGTGTTATAATTAAATTAGTGAGAAGGGCGGCTGAGCGGAGATAAATTTTATCACCCGCTCAAGCCGTTCTTTTTTTAGTTTGTACGATCACATTCTGGTTCGTACTCGTCAGTTAATTCCTGCTCTCTGTTTTCAGAATTACTAGTTACTTCGTAAGCAAAGTAGCTTATATCCTTCCTTTGAAGGCAAGGATTTTCTGGGTCTGGATGTTGTGATAATCTTTGATAGAGATTATCAGCTCTACCGACATAAACAACTCCATTTTCTGAAGCAGTTTCTGATAACAGATAAACTCCTTCAGAGGTTGGTGCTTTGATTATATCTTCTGGAAACCTGTAAAATTCTGTCATAAAATTTTTCCATTTCATAACCTTTCGGTTTTAATTGTTAAATTCAACCTTAGGGAAAATCGACTCATTTTTCCATAGTTAAATAGTTTCAATAATAACGGTCTGAATTCTTTACATTTTGTTAGTAATTAATCCTTTAATTTCACCCTCTATTTTAAAATCATCTGCTGCTAAGAAAGGTGCTATTTCTGGATTTATTGAAATTAAAATAGTTTTATCTTTTTCTTTTTTAATTTTTTTTATCAAAGCTTCTCCGTTATTCACACATGCAACAATACTTCCATTATCAGCGTCGCTTGCTTTTTTAACTATAACAAAATCACCATCTTTTATTTTTGGTTCCATTGACTTACCTTTTGCTTTTAACATAAAAGCTTCTGCCGAAGAAAAACTTAATAATTTAGTTGAAACTGGCATTCTGTCAATTGGATTTCCATCTAATATAGATCCGTTTGGTCCACAATAAGCAAGACCATATAAATTTAAATAAGTAATTTGTTTTTCTGGAGTTTTTAATATTTGATAATCACGCGAATTATATGGATTTCTTTTTAAATACCCCTTCTTTTCTAGTTGTGATAGGTGATGCGCAACTAAACTAGTAGAAGAAAGTTCTAAAATATCTTGAATCTCTCTAATAGTAAGAGGATCATCAATATTTTTAGCTAATAATTCTAATAATTTTTTTTGCGCTGGATGAATATTCTTATTACTCATAATTTAATAAAAAACTAATTATCACTGCTATAAATAGTATAATATCAAATTTTATTATTGTCAAGGAACAAAGCTGCTTGTTCTATATTTTGTTCATCTTTAAAATGTTGTATGAAAGCAATCATTGTTTACTCTATAATTATTTTAAAATAGAACAAAAACAGACTAGGTGTCTGTTTTTGTTATTAAAATCTTATTTTCCTATCTCCTCCCCCAACCCATACAACTCAAAAATTCTCTCATTAATATTTCTCTCTAAACCCACATCCACTTTTGGATTTTATTTTTTAGGATTTGATTATTTCATTTGTAATTTTTTCAACAAAATCAAAAAATACATTTCTAACATCATTATATACTTCATCATCAATATTTGCTTCTTCTTCGTCTTTATATTTATCAGCAAAATCAGTAGATTTAACCTGTTTTAAAAATTCTGGATCTACTACTCCTGAATTGTGAATAATAATATGTCGTAATGCTTGATAAAATATTATTTTTTCTTCTTGGTCTTTTTTTAGAACTATATTAATTCCTAAATATTCCTCTAAAAATCTTTTAGTGCTTTGCAAGTCTTGAAAATTTATTTCTCCTTTTAATGCTTTTACAATTAAATCTCCGGCACTAGGAGAAGAATATTTTAAAAGACTTAAATCTATTTTTACATTCTTTTTTTCCGGCCATTTTAATTTATCTGGATAATAATCAATCAAAACTCTGAATAAGCTATTCATAAATGACTCAAAATTAGAAACAACTAACACCAAAGAATGTTTATGAATAATTTTATATTTTTCTTGCAATAATGGATGATTTTTTATGTCATCAATTTGTCTGATGGTATTATCTATTTTTTGTTTATACGGAATAAATCCTTTTAATTCTTTATTTTGTTTTTTTAAATCCTTTAATATGTCTAAGGTAATTTTTCCAACATCAGAACCAATATTAACTAGCTGATCAATGGCTTTGACATAATCATCAAAATTTTTCTTTATTTCTTTTATTTTCTCCATAAATTTATTTCTCGTTAAAATTTTTAATAATCCCAATCTCCTTTTCCTCTAACCCATACAACTCAAAAACCCTTTCATCAATCTCCCCATCAACTTTCCCAACCTCTTTCTTAACCGTATTCCACTTATCAGAATTTTCGGGGGTTGATTGGAGTTGTTTGTTGAGATTCAATATTTTATCCACCAACTCAATTATAACTTTTTGTTGCTTTTTATCTCCAACATAAATTGGAATTCCGAGAAGTGGACCTTTGTCAATCTGTAAAAGATCTCCTAGTTGTTTGCCTCTTTTTTTCAACCAAAAAAATGACATTTTTGAGTTTAATATTCCAGTTAAATATTTAAGATTTATTCGGTCTGTTTTTATAAAATTTAAAGCACGAGAGCCATAATATCTTTTTTTCGTGTAGAAAAAACTTGGCTTCGCAGTTCTAACGCCACAGATTATTTTAGGTCCCTCGCTAAAAAATTCCTCGTTTCTTTCACGGTGCAAATAAAAGTATGGTTTATTGGGAGTGCCATATTTCACTTTAGCGTCTTTAAGATCTTTTTGAAACGGCTTAAAATGTTTCTCTATATTTGAATAGTCTTTTATTTTCTTATCGCCAAAATTTTTATCACAAATATAGAAAATATAGTTTTGTGATTCACCACTTTTATATCTGCCAGATGCAGTATAAAATTCTTTCAGAAAATTCCTTTCTTTTTTATTATAAGACTCAATACTTTTCTCAAGAAAATATTTATCCGGAGCTGCAACAATTCCTTGACCAACTTCTTTATCTAAGAGTTCAAAATTTTTCTTTTTCTTTATTTTATCTAAAATTAAATCAAGTTTAGATTCAGCGAATGTTATATTATCTCCAATCAATTTTTTTGGTTCAATATTAATTTTAATCTTTTTGCTAAAAATATTATTAATCAATGTATCCTCAGTAATATCTTTGTCTGTAATTTTCAAGTAATCAACTACATATTTTTTATTTGGTTTTTTCTTTTCAAAAATAAAAATCATAGTTTGTATCCCTGCCTGTTCAAAAATTTTATAATCTCCAAAATCAATAAAGGTTTTCAATTCTCCCTCCCTTAAAATTTTATCTCTGAGTATGCTCGCCCCTACATTACTTACCCAATTGTTTGGGGCAATAAATCCTAAAATTCCATTTTCTTTGAGTAAATCAATAGAAACACAGGCAAACATTGTCCAAATATCCATTTTGCCTTGATAATACGGACTATTGTGCAAACCATCAAAAACATTTTTATTGATAAATTCTTTTATATACGGCGGGTTTCCAATAATCACATCAAACCCGCTTTCTGGATTCCCGTTTTCACGGGAATGACAGAAGGGAAACTCTTCTTCCCAATTAAACGGTTTTTTATCTCGCCAGTTTTTGCCGAAGTATTTTTTAAGTTCTTTTTCCGTTCCTGAAATCAGGGAATTGCCGACGCGGATATTGTCGGTTAAATTTGGAAGTTTCGCTTTTTGGTCAAGCGCGTTGATAAGCAGATTAAGTTTTGCCAGCTCCACCGCTTGCGGGTCAAGGTCAACGCCGTAGATGTTGCCTAAGAGAATTCCGCTTTTGGTGTATTGGTCGCCGGGATTATTAAAGTCTTTATATTTTTCATTAACTGTTTCTAACGCTTTGATGAGAAAAGATCCAGAACCGCAAGCGGGATCAAGAATTTTAATTTGTTTCAGATCATTCACATTTTTAATTTCTTCTAGTTTCTTCCCTAAAGTATTTTTTATAATATAATCCACGATAAAATTAGGGGTGTAATAAATCCCCTGCTCTTTCCTTTTCTTGCGGGATTTTATTTTTAAATCCTTTTTATCTTTGGCTTTGGATAATTTTCCTGATTTCTTTTTAGTTTCAGTTTCAATCGGCTTTTGGGCAATGTAGCCAAGATAGCTTTCATACACTCCTCCCAGAATGTCAGCAGGAATTTCCTTGAAATTATATTCATAAACATCGTTTCCATAAAGCAATTCAATCGCTTTTTTTGTGGCTTCATCATATTCCTCCCAATCCTCGCAGGCATGCTTGGTAAAAAGGCTGGAATTATAAATATCGTCCAACTCGCGGAATTTTTCAGTGAGCATTTGAAATAACTGCTTGTTATTGCTACGATCTTTTTCCCACTCGCGAATAATCGGTTTAAGAATCGGCGGTTCTAATTTTTTATCTTCCAAAACTCTAATGAACACAAGACGGTCTATAATTCTTTGCACTCCCTCGTCCAGCGTCTCTTGATCAATATTTTTATTTTTATCCCAATGCTCTTTCCAGTTGTTAAAACTTTTTGTCAGAATCTCTCTCGCTTGCTTCAAGTCGCCAAACAATTTTTCATTCACAGTAAGGCTTTTGGATTTTTTCCCGTGCCTTTCAGCGTAAACATCAAGAGCGTTTTTTTCAAAGCTTTCTCTGGAAAGAAGCCATAGCCGTTCAAAGTCTTGGATATATTCATCATAAGAAATTTCAAAAACCATTTTATCTCTCAAAGATTTTGATTTAGCGTTAGCGTTAAAAATCTTAATGCCTTCAAAATCGGTAAGCACTGCCCAATTTACTCCTTTATTCCACGAATAATTAATCGCCTGTCGCGCGTAGCTTTCAATATCCAAATCAGCTTTCAATGATTTTGCTTCAAGAAAAAACTTTGGGATTCCATTGATCCGAAACGCCAGATCAACCCTGCCCCTGGAAATTGTTTCTTCGGTGGTAACCTCATTATCATTATTCGTGTTCCGCATATCCCACCCGAGAAAACCGAAAAGCGGCTCAATAAACTCCATGCGAGTCTGAGCTTCGTTAAAAGATTTAATTTTCCCAGCTTCAGCAATCCGCTGATACTTCTTAACCAACTCTGAAATTTTTTCTTTAGCTTCATGTTTATTCATAGTTTCACTTATCTTATTATCCAAAACCTACCTCCACCTTACCACTCCCAACCCCAAAAATCAAGGTTATTTAGAAATCAAAATTAAAAAACAGTATGACATTACCTAATGTCATACTGTTTTAGTTAACACAATATTAGATTCACTTAATTTATTTTCTTTACACTATCATACTCTAGAGTATGATAGTGTAAAAAGAAATGAAAAAAGAGCTTATACTAAATTTACTAGCAATAAAAATATAGTGTCTTTTCGTGCAATCGCACGAAAAGACACTACGAGTATAATTATGTATCAGAACTGTTTAGATGAGATTTTACAAAAAGCTCCAGTCGAGAGACTGGAGCCAACGAAGGCCAACAGCGACAAGAAACAACCTAAAAAGCTAAGCTTCCGATTGGAAGCTTAGCTTCTTTTTTACTGCTTTAAACAAAATCTATTCTACAATATCATCCGCGACAATATCAAGTCCGTCTTTAAAACTTTCCAATATGGAATCGTCAACATTGAGAACTTTTTCCGCTTTATATCCGGCTTTTCTGAAATCGTCGGCGGATCTAACCCATTGTTTCCTTCCTTGGTTAATTCTATAAACATTTCCGTTTCCAGCTCTGAGCAAGCTTCCGTCCGGATACACTAAAGAAGTTCCTATGGCAAATTTCTTTGCCTGATTCTCATTTACGACAAGAACTTTGCCCCAGTCATATCTGCGAGCGTTGAAAAGTTGGATGTCTGAAATCGGGACTCTTCTTCCTCCTTCAATTACATATACCTTAGGATTTCCAGCCACTCGGATCAAGGCTCCTTCCGGATGAATCGAATTTGCTTTTAAGTCTACGCCTTTCCTGAATAAACCTAAAACGCCTCGCTTTACTTTAACAATATTATTCCAGCTATAACCAAGACCTACGAACGAATTAGGATCTTTTATATGTTTCTTTTCGCCATTTTCAATTACATAAACCTCTGGAGTCCCTTCTTCTTGAACAATTGTACCATCAATATAATTTATTGGATCTCCATCTGAATAAGTATCAGCTTCATCTTGATCAACAAGTTCAACATCATCAAAGGTCATGCCCTGGCTCGCCAAAACTTCTTCTGATGGAATTGGTTGCTTCACTCCGTCTTCAATAACATAAACAGTCGGTTTATTTTTTATTCTAATAATTGACCTATTAGGTCTTCTCCAAACTTGGAAAGCAA
>JAGLXN010000088.1 GCA_023132875.1 Candidatus Parcubacteria bacterium | reverse complement strand
ATATATTACACTTGAAAAATCGCTATACAGGCCGCGTTACATCTTGTCCGGGGTATACCGGTAACTGCGAATTGCCTACCCATGCTCGGATGTGGAAAATATTTGAAGGAAATTTTTCAAATTTCAATTAGCTTCTTTTACATGTCTTAATAATATTGATACGACAACCACCTGATTCATCATTCATCATCAATCACATAAATTTTCAATATAGATAAATAAAGAAATCCAAAAATCAGATAAATCATCACCCAAAAGCTTGGCAATAAAAATTGAAATATTAAAGTAAATAACAAAATTCCAATTAATAACCAATTATTCTTGTTTCTCTTGTCTAATATCTTATGAATTTTATTATACCAATATTCAGGAACTTTGTCTACTTCATGAAGAATCATAGAATCTACATTCCAAGAAATAAGACATAAAACTATGCCAAAAATTGAATATTTTATTACAATATCAGAAATATTAGTTTGATAAATTAAATTTGTAAGAAATATAACAACGAGTAAAGCGAAAAAAGAGAGTAGCCAAATATGGACATTCTTATAATTTAATTGTCTCATTATCAATGATAATATATTCAATATCTCTTAACTTTGCTTATCAATAGGAAATCGAAAATAATTTTGTTAATCTCAAGTATCTTTCCGATGCCTCGGACTTCGCGAAGCAGTCCGAGGTTGTTAACTATCAAAATCTTCGGATAGAAAACAAAAAATTAGGATGTTATATAAAATCGTTTATTTTCTATTAAACTTATAATATTTGAAATCCATTACAATTTATTAATTTCTTTATCTGAATAACCGAGCGTTTTTAAAAGCTGTTCATCACTAACTTCTGTATCATTGCCTATTTTATTAAATTTATTCTTATTAATATAAAATTTTTTAATTTCATTATATAAAAAGTCTCCATCTTCAGAATCAAACCAAATTTCTCTATCTACAAATAACAATCTAAATGTACGATCCACACCTATACTGACTCCAACAAAATTTATTTCTTCTTTTTTTGCTGAACCTTTTTTAATTAACAAAGCCATTTTTATCGCCCGTTCTATATACTAATCACTGAAAACCCAAGAACTTGTAATGAGTTCAATTGCTTTTTCTATTTTGCTCTCAGACCTTATCACGAATTTTGTAGGATATAATTCAGCCCAACCGCCCGTAGCTGATGTTGGCTCTAGTTCATAGTCGTAAGATAATGGCAACTTCGTGAATAATCTTATTTGATTTTTTTGCGGATTTAAATAACACACCCTTTTATTAGTTTCACTGCTGCTGAATGAAGCATAATATTTATGCTCGTTGTAATTTAGAAAATTATTTTGTTCTAACACTTTGGTTTTAATCTGGTTTAACCAACCTAATGTCTTTAGCGAAGACATAACTAACGTATCCATTTATTCCACCTTTATGTTTTTTTATTTTACTGAATTTTGTTCAGTTTTATTACTATAAATTCTTTGCTAATTTTGTAGTTAATCGAAAAATTTTATAAGATATCATAATAAACCTGCGTTTGATTAATAAAAGTGAAATTTCAGCAATCTTGAGAAATATAATCCTGAGCATCCTCTTGATGCACCGTATAGAGCAAAGCGGTGTCTAGGCTATACAGGTGACCAAGATTATATCGTAGCATTGAAAGAAGTAAAGAGAGAGGGTAAAAGAATCGTTATATCATGTTTTAAAAATTCATTTAGTAATGAAATACAAGAAATTGCAGACGAGGCCATTTTTATTGACGAAATAGCAGAAAAAGTTGAAAGATAGGTATTCCAAGTGACCAATGCCATGCATTGTATTGGGTATGTCCCCGTCACCTGGTGAGTTATTATTGATATATAGTCAATCTTTATTGTTTAAAAACTTATCGTTGAGTTTGGCCTTGGGAAAAAATGCCGACGCATAGCGGTAGGTTTTCGCGATAAATCTGTCAAAAAAACCGCAGCAGCGTGAATGGGGCTTCACCAATTCGACTTCGATGATATTTATGGGTCAAAGCTTAACCTGACAAAGTCAAATTAAATAACCTTTCGATCCCCGGAAATAGTCTTGATATACATCTGCCCGGTCTTTACATCAAATTCCACAATACGCCCAAAATCCCCACCAACATCCCGGGCAGCAATAGGGATATTCCTCTGTT
>JAGLXN010000087.1 GCA_023132875.1 Candidatus Parcubacteria bacterium | reverse complement strand
AAAAGGAACAATTGAAGAAACAAGAGTAAAAGCTCGAGAAATGGGTTTTAAGGTTATTTGTGATATGCCTAATACAAATCCGCCGATTACGACAGAAACAGCGCTTCTTGAACGTCTTGAAATTGCAAAGGAATCAGATTATACCGGAGTCAAATACATGGTTTGGTTTGGTCTTACATCTGACCCCGAACAAATCAGAAAGGCTGTTGAATTATATAATAAATATGAAGAAATTGTCGGTTTTAAAATATATGCAGCAAAAACCACAGGGACTGAAGGGTTATTAACCAGAGAAAAGCAGAAGATTGTTTATGAGACTTTAGCTGAACTTGATTTTGACGGCGATATAGCTGTTCATGGCGAAGAAGAAAGTTTGACAGAATCTGATAAATTCGATTCAGCAGCTCCGGAAACACATGCAGACGCAAGGCCGGAAATATCAGAGACATTTTCAATTAATCAACAAATTGAGCTTGTAAAAGAAACGGGATTAAAGGGACATATTCATATTTGTCATCTTAGTAGTTATGCTTCTGTAAAAATTATTGAAAAAGCAAAAGTTGACGGTATGCGAATTTCTTGTGGCATTACTCCTCAAATGTTGATATTCTCAACTGACCAAATGAGAAGAATGAGATGGAAAGACGCAATGGATTTAAAATGTAACCCACCTGTCAGAAACGAGGCAAACAGAACGAAGATGATAGATGCTTTGTATAAAGGAGAAATTGATATTGTTGAAACAGATCACGCGCCACACACAGATAGAGACAAAGAAGAAGATTATGCATCAGGCGTGAAAAGCCTGGAGTTAATGAAAATACTAATTATTGTATTAAAAATGAATAGCTTTTCAGATGAAAGAATTAAAGAGGTATTAAGAGACAAATCTCTTGAAATATTCACAAGAATAAAAAATGTATAAGCGTGTGATTCGTCACCCGCTTTTTTTATTCATGCAAATTTTTAAGCAAGCGAATAATAACACTATGATACTATGTAGTATCATAGTGTTGGGCGGTATAATTGAAATTGCCTTTGGGCGGTTGTTTAATTATAAAATAAGTGATAGAATATTATATAGTTAATGAACTGCTGAATTTTCCAATTTTAGTTTACTTTGTGTAAATATTAGTTTTTTAGTGTCTTCTCTGTAAAACACTAAATAAACTAATGTTCACACCAAATAAACGAATGAGATTTTTTGTGGCATAAGGTAATTCATAATTCACCATTCATAATTCCAAATAAATGGCAAAAGATTATTATAACATTTTAGGAATCTCAAAAGACGCGAGCGATAATGAGATAAAAAAGGCATTTCGCAAATTGGCGCACAAATATCATCCCGATAAAGGCGGGGGAGATGAAGCAAAATTTAAAGAAATAAATGAAGCTTACCAAGTTTTATCAGATAAGCAAAAAAGAGCTCAGTATGATCAGTTTGGAAGCGCTTTTGAGGGCGCGGGCGGTGGAACCGGCGCTGGTTTTGGCGGTTTTGATTTTTCTGGTTTTTCTGGCGGAGGTCCGGGTGGTATGAAATTTGAATTTGGAGGAGATACTGGAGGTTTTGGAGATATATTTGGAGATATATTCGGCGGTGGAGGCGGAAGAGGAAGACAGCAAGAAAGAGGGACTGATGTTTCCGTGGATGTTGAAATTACGCTTGAAGAAGCTGTGATTGATACCGAAAGGGATATTAATATATATTTATCTTCTATTTGCTCAAAATGCGACGGATCAGGAGCGGAGTCCGGAAACAACATTAAATCTTGTAAAACTTGCGGCGGGACGGGACAAATAAGAAAAGAGAGAAGGACAATTTTAGGCGTTTTTGCCCAAACAGAAATTTGCCAAGATTGCCAAGGACAAGGAGAAAAACCGGAAAAAAATTGCGCGAAGTGCGGCGGTGACGGCAGGACGAAGGAGAATAAAAATATAAAAATAAAAATTCCAGCTGGAATTGCCGATGGACAAACAATTCGCCTTTCTGGACAGGGTGAAGTTGGATTTAGGCCGAAGAGCGGTAAATCCGTCCCGGGTGATTTATATATAACGGTTCACATTAAGCCTCATCAAATTTTCGAAAGAAATGGCGATGATGTTATATATAATCTTGAAATAAATTTTTCTCAGGCAGTATTTGGCAGTAAAATCAAAGTCCCGACTCTACAGGACGAAATTAATCTAAAAATTCCCGCGGGAATTCAATCTGGAAAAATTATAAGGCTAAAAGACAAAGGATTTCCTCACCTTCAAGGGAGAGGAAGAGGAAATATGTTTATTGTTGTCAAGATGAAAACTCCTAAAAAAATATCGAAAAAACAAAAAAAGCTTCTTGAGGAGCTCAGAGAAGAAGGGTTGTAAAAATTTTGATATTTGCATAGTTTTGTGATATAATAAAATAAGTTAAACTTCACGCATTTCAGGAGTCCGACTCCGAAACTTCGGAGTCGGACTCCTGAAATGCTCACACTTGAACTCTCTATACAATAAATTAAATTTTATAAATTAATTTATAAAACTATGGAAAATAAAAATAATGATTTTAGAAGCAAAACAAGAGGAGAAAAAATAAAATCAAATAATTTTTCAAAACTTGATCCCTTAAATGAGCTTGAGAGGGGTCCGGAAGAAAAATTGCTTGGCAATAATTCCACACAGGACACTTTTTCAAGTGGAAATTTGGATAATCCTGGTGAGAAAGAGGAAAATTTAAGAAAAAAGATATTAAATAAAGATAAAGACGAGAATATAGAAAATATTGCAAATAACATTAGTGCTGAGTCAAAAGGGACTGGCAGCCTATTGATTAATAGCGGTAAAAATCTTTTTCATAATAAGAAAAAAAACAAAGATCTGGCTGTTCCAATTGTTTTAGGCATTGTTCTTATATTGATAATCGGAAGCGTCGCGGCTTATTTTTTAATAAATAAAGAAATTAAACAAGAGAAAGAAAATCCTCAGCAGATTATAAAATCGTCAATGGAGGCTATGAATAGTGTTGAAAGTTATGCTTTTAAAGGAAATTTTAATTTTAATTTTATTAAGAGCGTTGAAGAAGAATTTTTTTTAGCGATTGAATTTGACGGAGAAACTGACGAAAAAGATCCCAATAATATTAAAAGTTTGCTTCGCATAAAACCGCAAATGGATATTTATCAGGAAGGCGGAAGTGAAAATATTTTTTTTGATTTTTCAGTAATGTCTTTTGGAGAAACAGGAAAAGAAACTGCATATTTAAAATTAAATGATTTTGATTTAGGAGTAGCGGGAATAATGTATGGGGAAATAATTATTCCCTACAAAAATAACTGGTATTCTTTGGATATAAGAGAAATGCAGAAAAAGAACAACTATTCTATAGAAGAATATTCTGATTCTAAAGAAATGACAGAGAAAATAAAAAAGCTTTTTGGAAAATATGAAATAATCGAATTTCAGGAAAATTTAGGCGATATTAAATTAGGGAATATAGAAACTTATCATTACCAAGTGGGGCTAGATTCGGAAGCTTTGTTGAGTTTTTATATTGAATTATTTAAAATAATTCCTTCTTCTGGATTTTCTGGCAGTGATATGGGAAATTTTGAAGCAGAACTGGAAAAAAATAAAGAAGAAATTTTAGCTGTTTTAGATGAAATTATGGTTATTATGAAAACTGAGATTTGGATCGGAAAAAAAGATAAAATGATCTATAAAATGTCAATGAATGGGAAATATGATCAAGAATTTATGGATGAAATAGAGAAAAAATTAAATAAGATAAATCCCAAAAAAGAATTTGACAAAGTGGATTCCGTTAATAATGATCTGCTATGCTTTTCGTTTGATATGGCGATAACAATGTCTAATTTTAATCAGCCGGTTAAAATTACTGAACCAAAAGAAACAGAAGACTTAATGAAGATCATAGAAGAGACTTTTGGCGGATTTATGGGTGGAATGATGATTCCTGGAGATAATTCTAATCTTGATTCAGATATGGATGGTTTAAATGATAATATGGAGAAAATATACGGCACTGATCCAAATAATCCTGACACGGACGGCGATGGATATAAAGACGGCGAGGAAGTAAAAAATGGGTACGATCCTATTATACCAGGAGACGCAAGATTGGATTATGATAAATTATTTAATACAAAATAATTGTTTATTGTACAAATTAAGCTTCACGCATTTCAGGAGTCCGACTCCGAAGCTTCGGAATCGGACTCCTGAAATGCCCATATTCAAGTTATTTAGCAATAAATTATAATAATAAGTAAAGGTCGAATAATTTTTAAATTTTAATACATTAATTTAAAAACCATGTTTAATGTTTTATTTTTCTGGCTAATAATAACCGTATTGTTTATTTTATTAGCCAGTATTAAACAGATTAATGAGTATGAAAGAGGAGTTAAATTTCAATTTGGTAAGTATATCTGTATTATGGAGCCAGGCTGGAGAATTGTTATTCCAATTTTCCAAACTTACCAAAAAGTTGATATCAGGGTGAAAGCAGTTGATGTTCCTGATCAAGACGCGATAACAAGGGATAATGTTTCGGTTAATGTAAACGCTGTATTATATTATAAAGTTAATAACGCAGAATCTGCTATTATTAAAGTAGAGTATTTTGATTATGCCGTTTCCCAGCTTGCTCAAACTACAATGAGAGATGTTGTCGGAGAAGTAACATTGGATGAATTATTAACAAATAGAGATGAAATTTCACAAAGAATTCAAGCAATTGTAGATAAAGCAAGCGATCCATGGGGGATAAAAATAGTTTCTGTTGATTTGAAACATATTGAACTGCCGGAAAATATGAAGAGAACTATCGCCAAACAAGCTGAAGCGGAAAGAGAAAAACGATCTGTGATCATTAAAGCGGAAGGGGAAGTTATTGCTGCTGATAATATGTCAAAAGCAGCTGAAATTTTAGCGCGCTCAAATGGAGCGCTTCATTTGAGAACGTTGCAGTCTATAAATGATTTAAGTTCCGATCAATCAAACACGGTAATTTTTGCCATGCCGCTTGAAATTTTAAGAGCCTTTGAAGGACTCAAGGGTAGAAACGATAAACAATAGAAAATTTAAAGCAAGGCCAGTTTTGTATAATCTGGTCTTGCTTTGTTTTTGAAAGTGTGATATAAAGACATAGTCATATTAACATTTTAACATACTAACATTTTAACAAGATTTTTTATTTGGTTTTTTTGAGATTAATATTGGCGATTTTAACAAATCGTAATTTAAAAAATGTTAAAATGTT
>JAGLXN010000086.1 GCA_023132875.1 Candidatus Parcubacteria bacterium | reverse complement strand
AGCTTTATTAATCGCATTTATTATTTTTAGATCTCTCAATCGCTCTGCTCATTTCGAGATGACAAAATAACAGCATTTTATAATTCAAAATAATTCATACTTATTCCATCTCACTTTCAACTGCCCGGCTAATAATATCAAACGAATACCCCTTTGACTGTAAATACGATTTTATTTTCTGATTGATTTTACTTTTATCTGTTTCATTGCTTATAGTTTTTAATTTTTTTTCAGCCAGTTTTTTTGCCGATTCAATTTCCTTTTCTTCACTTATCAATTCTTCTATTTTCCTTTCTATTATATTTTCAGCTATTCTTTTTTCACTCAATTCTTTTTTAATTAAAAACCTTCCGCATGGACGAAAATTCATTCTGTCATTAATATAACTTTCAGCGAATTGTTCATCATTTAAATATCCATATCTATTTAGCTCATTTAAAACTTCTTTTATAACATTTTCCTCAAATTTTTTTTTCTTTAATCTCTCTGTAATCTCAAAAACCGACCTTTTTCTCAGGCCTATAAGTTTCATCGCAAATTGTAGTGCTTCATTTTTTTCTTCCATTATTTTAATTCTAACAGAAAATGATCATTTATGGTAGGTTTTAAATAAAAATGTTTTAGATAAAAAGATATACAAGTCAAATACATAAATAGTATATCACTAAAACTCATCGTGATTTATAACCTTAGACCATAGAAGAATACTTTTGTCATCTCGAAATGAGTACTGAAATAAGCTTGTCCTAGTGAAGACGAGAATTCAGCATAAACTCCGCGATTGAGAGATCTGTAAACTAAAAAGTCTCATCTAAACCTTTCTTATTTCTGGTATAGTATAGTTCATAGATTTCTCACCCTATCGGGATTCGAAATGACAGCTATAAAAAGTATTCTTCTACACTCTAAACCTATAACCTTTTTCTGACGACCGTTAGAAAGAGGTTATAGGTTGTGTTAAAAAAAGATTTAAAAAAAGAGAAGATGAGTGTCAATTCTCATCTCCGTAAAAATCTTCCATTATTTTTTCGATAAGTGGGACTATCTTCCCCGTTATCTTATTTTTGCTTATTGTTTTTAAAGCACTTACTGTTGCTAATTTTGGGTCAGTACACCAGAGACTAGGTGTCCATTTTCCTTTTATTTGATTTAGCTCAACAGTAATTTTGTTTGCCAGTCTTTGGTCTGAAACAAAAATATCTGTTTTTCCTGGTTTTCTGATAAAGATAATTTCTTTTTCTCTTGGCTTACCAGTAAGAAACGAGTTATCCGTATCTATTAATTCTATTCTAACAGATTTTTCTTGTTCAGTTGCTGGCGTTGTTTTGTCATCAAAACTGACTATTGTGACTTTATCATCAGGTCCCTTTTTTTTGATTACTGTCCAATGATGTTTTAACAGATATTTACCCTGACCTTTGAATTTAATTTCTTGAATTTCTATTTTATCTTCATTACCCATTCATATCCCTCTTTTTTGTTTTAATTTTATTATTGTAAACTGCTGAATAATTTTGTCAGCAACATTATATTATACATATAGAGACATATTTGTCAATGGTTTTGGATTTTTGTGGATTACGGTATTGCTCTTGACAAATATTTTAAATCTGCTATAATGGCAAGTTGAGTTTAAAAATTGACTTGACTTAAATCAAGGAGGGAATAGATAGTACCTTGAAAATTATAAAAAAACAATAAAGAGAAAAGAGAGGTTATAGCTTGTCTTACTTAATTGGTTATTGATCTTTTAATCAATAATTGATTAAGTGAGGCAAGCAATTAAGGAGTATTAAGTTTGCTTACCGAGCGAAAAGAAACGAACAAGAATAATACAAAGAATAAAGGGTGATTTGACATGGTAATAAGAAGAAATTTGAAGAAGGGAGTTAAGGTTGAGGAAGTAGAGGAAGTAAAGGAAGAACCAGTCCAGAAATCGAAAAAAGTCAAGCTGGAGATCAGTAATGCACGGCAGATTTTATTCAAGTTCTCTTTCAGGAACTATTTGGATGTTCCTAAAAATCTGCGATCCGAAGAGGCTAATTCGGATGACTACATTAAGAACAGGGCAAAAGAAGTTCTCGAAGCAGGGATAAATCTAGAAGATATCGAGGTGCAACGTCCGACGAGAGCTGTTCCAGATACTGGTTATATTATGGAAAGGCTCACGCATTGTGAAGGTGGAGAAACAATTTTTTGGCAGCTTTTAAAAAAGGGCTGGAAGGTTGTTGACTCGCACTGGAAAGTGCAAGAGTCTCAGGAGTCAATTGAATTGGGTAAGGGCGACAAAAAATATCAAGTGTTTATATCGCTCTCACAAGAAGGCGAAGAAGCAGAACTTGATGACATAACTTGCAAAGGTATTTTGCGTCTTATGCGCATGACATGGGCAGTTAGTGCTTGGGATAATAGAGAATTGTCCCAAAATAATATTGTGCTCAATTTTCCGCTTTGTCGCGGGAAGAAACCAGCAAAACAAGTGTTTGTTTTAAAACAAAC
>JAGLXN010000085.1 GCA_023132875.1 Candidatus Parcubacteria bacterium | reverse complement strand
GGTCTGGAATTAGATCCATTATCATTAGCCCATTTATTCCATCATTTATCCCAGATAATATAATGAATTTACTATTCATTACTATTGCATTACTTTCATTACCCTTTCATTACCTTTCTGTTACTTTCAGTGTATAAGATACGGATTTGCCTTTACCAAAAATTTTAAAAATATCTTTTTTAGCAAGATTTGATAGTTCCAGATAAGCAGTTTTATTAGAGACAGTGTTTATATTCTGATATTCTCTGTTGGTAATTTCCCCTTTTTCCCTTACATACATCACAGCCTTTATCTGCCTGTCATTCAGCCCGAGTTTCTTTAGATTTTCCTCATTCCATTTATCCTTATAAAAGGTAACCGTCATAACACCATTTTCTTCAATAAAATCCGGTTCCGGCAATCCCTGTTCTATGCAATTTTCTACAATTTTTATTGTTCCATGCCCCCAGGATTCAATAAATCCGGCATAATAGAAAATTTTAGCAAGGAGTGTATTTCTTGGCATGGATAAATGATTTGTTTTTAATTTTTCTACAGGAACTTCAGGCGGAAGTTTCCCTTCGTTCATTATCATTAATTTATCAGGATAGACCCGTATCTGGATTTGTGAAGTTCCTGAATAATCCCTGTGAATCAACGCATTAATTATAGCTTCTCTTAATGCTTCATAAGGATATTCAAGGATATCACGGCGGTGAATACCTTCATATTTTATATTGCTTACCAGATATTTTGTTCGCAGGATTTCCAAGGCGCTTTCCAGTTGTGCAAAAAGATTCCCTTCAACAATATCAGTTGTTTGAATTTCTGTATCGGTCAGAAATTTACCGATCCTGACCGCAGACTGGAGGTAAAATTTCTGCGGGTCATTGGAAAAAAGAAGAACCGCCGCTCTTTTTAAGTCTTTGTCATCAATCAGGTTTAATTTTTGCAAAAGTGCAGTGTTGTCTATTTCATTAACAATTGATGGGATTCGATCTACGGCGTATTTTTTAAATTTTTCTATAGAATGATTATCTATCTCATTAAAATCTGCTCTTTCTTCAACAATGTCATCCCATGTGCTGCCTAATTTCTTCATAAGAAAATCTGCCAGATCTTTTCCCTGTAGTTCCTGCACAGTACTTCCGCTTCTGATATAATATTTGCCGTTGTAAGAAATAGGAACAGAACATGGTGTAACAGCGATATTGATTATATCTTTCTTGTTTTTCTTGTTTGGTTCAACAGATGGAATGATTCCAAGTTTATTTCTAATTGTATTTGGTATATCCTCAAGAAGCCTTTTTACATTTTTCAACCCAAAAGGTTTACCCCTATCGTCCAACCCGACAATCAACACTCCGCCATCACTGTTTGCAAATGCGGAAATAACTTTAAGGCAGTCATTTCGCCAGTTTTGTTTATATTCAACAGCTTGAGATTCTTTATTCGTCATATTTATTCACCTGACAGATATAATGAGAGTATGACTTCTCGTTTGCCGAATCAAAGGGGTCAGGTCTGCCT
>JAGLXN010000084.1 GCA_023132875.1 Candidatus Parcubacteria bacterium | reverse complement strand
TTGGGATTTGGTTGATATTTCCGCTTCGAAAATAGTCGGTGATTATTTAATAGAAAAGCCTAGAGTTGTTCTTTATAAACTTGCCAAATCCCAGCCCAAGGCTGGAAATTTATGGGAAAGAAGAATTGCCATAATTGCAACGCTTGCTTTTATTAAAAACAATGATTTTAGCGACACTTTAAAAATCTCAAAAATGTTTTTATCGGACAAACACGATTTAATTCACAAAGCCGTCGGCTGGATGCTGAGAGAGGTCGGAAAAAGAGATCAGGAAATTGAAGAAAAATTTTTGAAAAAATATTATTCCAAAATGCCGAGAGTTATGTTGAGGTATGCCATTGAGAGATTTGATGAGAAGAAAAGAAAATTTTATTTGGGAAAATAGATAAGCCGGATTTTAAAGCTATAATCTCTTTATATTAAAAACCATGACAGAAATTAAAATTTTAATTCAAGGTTACGCGCGGGAAATAAAAAATGGCTGGACAGCAAGTTCAACTGTTGTTTTGATTAAAAATAGAAATAAAAATATTATTGTTGATCCCGGATGCAATAGAAAAAAATTATTAGACGTGCTCGAAAAAGAAAAGCTTAAAACAAGCGAGGTTGATTTTATTATTTCAACTCATAATCATTTAGACCATATTCTGCTTGCTGGAATTTTTGAAAATGCCAAGGTTTTAACAACGGAAGAAATTTATAATAATGACAAGCAGACAGAACACAATAATATTGTTCATGGAACAGATTTGAAAATAATACAAACTTCCGGACATTGCAGTGAACATTGTTCTGTTGTTGTTCCCGTTAAAGAAGAAATTTATGTAGTTGCTGGAGATGTTTTTTGGTGGACAGACAAAGAGAAGCAAATTGTAGATATTAAAAAAGTTGACGACGCGCATCCAGAGGAAGTTGATATGAAAAAACTAATTGAATCAAGAAAAGAAATTCTAAAAATAGCGGATTATATAATCCCGGGGCATGGGAAGATATTTAAGGTTTAGGACTTCCTTGCTTTTTGTCATCTCGAAATGAGCGGTAGTGATTGAGAGATCTAAAAACTATCTAAATCTCATCTGGATATATATTACTTCTATCCCTGCATATAGTATCATTTATAGATTTCTCACCCTAACGGGTTCGAAATGACAGGTTTATTAAGAATGAAATGAAATGAGGAAACCCCAAGGTAAAGAAATAATTTTATGAGTAAAAAAAATATTGTCAGTAACTGCAAAAAACTGCTTGATGCGTATGAAAGAGGATTGCTTGGTCAGACTGTGATGCCCGAAGATTCCAATCCCGGTCTTGGAAAAATGGATAGGGAAACTCGCCTTGCTTATTTTACTTTGCCAATGAGCTTAAATTATCAAAGAGATAGCTATAAATTATGGCAAGCGGCTTTGAAAACATTCCAAGACAGCGAAACTAAGGATGTATTTGATATTTCTTGTGTGGTAAAGCATAACACAGACGATCTTAGAAAAAAGCTTTTAAAGCACAAGCTTGCTCTGCAGCCCAATAAGCATATCGGTATATGGCAGACAATTTCAAACACTGTTTATAAAAACTGGGGTTCATTATCAAATTTGATTAATGGCTCCGAAGAAGACTTTTTAAAAATAAAAAACATAATCCAAAATAATCATAAAAAGGGTTTTCCGTATATTTCTGGAGTAAAGATTTTTAATTACTGGTCGTTTGTCTTGAAGATTTACGGCGGTGTTAATTTAAAGAACTCACAATATATTGATATTGCTCCAGATACGCATATTACTAAATGTTCTGTGTTGCTTGATGTTATCACCGAAAAAGAAGCCAGTAGTCTTGCGAAAGAAGAGATTTCCAGAAGATGGAGAACTGTCCTTGATGGTTCCGATATTAATCCAATTGATATGCATCCGCCGCTTTGGTTTTGGAGCAGGAATGGGTTTATTTTTCAATTAAATAAAAATTAATAGAAATCTTTTATGCAAGAGCGGAGATGAAACATATAACGTTTTTGTATATTTTCCAAATGAACCTTTAAGCGAGTCTTTAGGATTATAGAAAATGTTTAAGATTTAAATAAATTATTAATAAAATTTCTAAAAGAGATAATTATTAGGAAAATTTTGTTATGAAAATAATTAAACCAAAAAAATTGCAAAAGGGCGATGTTGTCGGCATTGTATCTCCATCGGAGCCGATAACGAAAGATCTGAGAAAACAATTTAATAATGGAATTTCTGCTTTGAAAAGTTTTGGGCTGAAAGTAAAGTTAGGTAAACATGTTTTTGATCAGTATTATTACAATGCCGGCACAAGAGAGAATCGTATTAAAGATTTTAACAATATATGGAAAGATCCTGAGGTAAAGATGGTTCTGATGTCGCAGGGCGGAGAAACCGCCAATCATCTGCTTGATGGTATTGATTATAAAATAATTAGAGAAAATCCCAAAATTTTTGCCGGCATTTCTGACGGTACAACTTTATTAAACGCAATCTTTACCAAAACCGGACTGGTAACTTATCATGGACCTGACCTTGTCTATACTTTTGGGAGAAAAATAACAAAGTCTTTTAAAGAAAATTTTATTAAAACTTTGTTCAATGGCACTATTGGGCAGCTAATTCCAAATCCAAATTGGCAACACCAAGAAAATCCAAAAATTAAACATAATGGCTGGAAATGTTTAAGAAGCGGAAAAACGGAGGGAATTCTTGTTGGCGGACATTTAGGATGTTTAAGCAGTACAATACTTGCGGGATATGGCCCAAACTTTAAAAATACAATTTTGTTTTTAGAAGGAACCGATGATGTTGCGCATCTTGATCGCCAGTTTACGTCATTGCGGCTCAACGGGGTTTTTGAAAAAATTAATGGTTTGATTATCGGTTGGTTTGAATGGTCTGAATTAAAAGATAAAAGCAAGAATCGC
>JAGLXN010000083.1 GCA_023132875.1 Candidatus Parcubacteria bacterium | reverse complement strand
TAAAGGATCAAGCGGAACAACGCTTCCGTCGATTTGTTTGGCAATCGCTTCGGCGCTTTTTTGGCTGAATTGTTTTTGGACAAAAATCGTTTTAATATTTTCTTTTTTCGCCGTGTCAATAATATTCGCTAAATCTTCCGCGCTGGGTTCTTTGCCGTCTATTTCAATCGCGATTTGCTCAAAATCATAATCCCTTGCTAAATATCCAAATGCGGAATGAAAAACTAAAACCTTTTTGCCTTTCATTTCAGAAAAGGCGTTTTTTAATTCAAGATCCAAACTATTTAATTTTGCCAGATATTCATTTTTATTCTTCTCATAAAAACTTTTATTCTCGGGATCTGTTTCTACTAAAGCTAAATAAATATTTTCCACTTGTATTTTTACTAATTTAGGCGACAGCCAAATATGCGGATCATTTTCATAAATATCAATTCCCTCTGAAGAATTTACGATTTTCATTTTAGGATTTAAATCTTCCAGTTTTTTCATCTGCGTTTTTTCAAAAGGAATATGTCCAATCTTAATATATAAATCGGCTTCACTTAACTTTTTCAATTGTTCTATAGACGGTTCATAAATAGCTGGGCTAAATCCCGGCAGAATCATCACTTCAACGCTCACCTTATCTTTCCCAATATTCTCCACAAAATCAACCTGCGGCAAAATAGAAACCATAATGTTTATTTTTTCATTCTTATCATCAGAAGCTTTATTTTCACTGCTCGCGACAATAAAAATAACGACAGCTAAAATAATCAGCAAACCAGACATGAAAATAATCAAGTTGTTTTTTTTTATTTTCACAAAATTTTTAGCAACAAATTAAAACACACCCAAATTATTCCCTATAAGATCATGGATTTCATTTTGGATAAATTTTTTTAAGATTTATATATTATAAACTATTTTTTAATTTTTTTATTTAAAATAATTTATATCAACATACGCGCATACTGCGGCAAGTATTATTACCGCAAACGATCCCATGATATATTTCACGCCTTCATTCATTTATTTTTTTGTTTTTAGGATTTATTAAATTTGTTTGAGCTATTAGTTATAGGTTATTAGTTATTAGTTATTAGTTAATATGTGTGCTCTCAGCAGGAATCGAACCTGCATCACGGATTCCGCAAACCCGCATTCTATCCGTTGAACTATGAGAGCATAAAAAGTGCGGGACTATTCGTTAAACTATGAGAGCATAATCATAATTTTTCCGCCCAAGACTGATCAGCCTTGGGCTGGCTCAGAATATGCTAAATGATAGGTTTTATTTGTTATTTGTTATTTTGAATTTGTGATTTATCTAGTTATCACATTTTTATTGTAATTTTACATATAAACCTAACAAACAGATTACTTTTTTATTTCGAAATTCTCCTCTTCTCTCTCCTCAAGTCTTTCTAATTTTTCTTTCTCTTTCAAATAAACATTAAAATCCTCTTCGGAAAAATATTCATCAAGTTCATTTTTCTCTTCAAAGCCAAACAAAGATTCTTTTTGCTCTTTTTCAGGTAAAAAATGTTCTAATACTGCGCGAATATAACGCGGATCTTGATCAATGATTTGAATTTCCTTTACTGGTAAAATAGAGCTTCTTAATTTAAATTTTAATACATTAAGATATTCTCCCTCAACAACCTCAAATGATTCAATATCTTTGTATCGGTAAAATATATCGCTGAAAGCTATTCCATCAAGATTAATTTTTATTTCAATATCTCGCGATTCTTGATATATATATAATATAATAACAATTAACAGCATTAAAAACGTCGCGACAACAATAAAGCTTCCTTGGCAAAAAAACCAAATAACAGCGAATATAGATAAAACAGCGCTAGCGTAATAAATAATCATATCTTGCCGGGTTTTGATATGCTCAGGCGCAATCCATTTTGCAAAATAAGAATTTTCTTCTTTTATTTCTTTTTTTGTTGTCTTTTTTATTGCCTTAGCTTTTACAGGTGTCATTTTTCTTGTTTTTCTCGCAGTTCCCTTTTTAACCGTTTTTTTAGCTGGACTCTTTTTTATCGCTTTTGTTGCTTTCTTTTTTTTAACTTTAGATTCCGCGCTTTCTTTTTTATTTATTTTTTTTGTTGTCATATTTTTGAATAAATTAAATAATCCTTACTTTTACTTTTTTATATTATCATTTTAGAAGTGAATAGTAAAGAAAAAGATAAAAAAAAGAAAAATGAGATTCAAGATATAAAGTCTATAGTGTCTTTTCTACGGCCGTAAAAAAGATACTATAGGTAAAATAATATAATTTTTCAGAAATTGC
>JAGLXN010000082.1 GCA_023132875.1 Candidatus Parcubacteria bacterium | reverse complement strand
ACATTTGATCAAAAACAAAATTTCCGAGACTGTATAATATATAGCCTTCTTTGTATTTTTCAATATTTTGTACGGCATGAGGATGATGACCGATTACTAAATCTGCTCCCGCATCAATCGCGTTGCGCGCAAAATTTTCTTGGAAACAACTTGAGGAAATTTTATATTCAGTTCCCGCATGCATAGAAACTATAACAATGTCATTTTCCAATTTTGCTTTCCTTACGCCCTCTTTCATTTTTTCAATTTCCATATTTGCCACGCCATAAATTTTTCCATTAGAAATTTTGCGCTGATCAGAATTATATGTAAATCCAAGAAAAGCAAACTTAGTCCCTTTTACGTTTTTTATTGCAGGTTTATAAATTTCTTTCTCGCTAATTCCGGCCCCTATATGTAAAATATTATTTTCATCTAAATTTTTTATTGTACTTTCAAGTCCGGATTTTCCGAAATTCATAATATGATTGTTTGCCAGATTTAGAATGTTAAATCCTGCAAGTTTCAATCCTTCAACCGATTTTGGATTCGCGCGAAAAATCATTTCTTCGCTTTTTATTATTCTGCCAGACATTATAGTTGTTTCCAAATTTCCAAAAACAATATCCGCTTTATTTATAATCTCTGCTGTTTTTAAAAACGGATATTTATAATCGCCATATTCTATCATTTTCTGTTCAACAGTTCTGGAAAGCATTATATCCCCAACAGCGATCATTTTTATCTCATTATTTTCTTCTTTCTTTAACTTCACTCCCGTCTTTTCAGTTTCCGCCGGAACCTCTTTGATAAAATCCTGAACTTGAGAATTATTAGTAATATTAAAACTATTGTTTGTCCTTAAAATAAAAACACAACCAAAAATTATAATAAATATGGCTGTTAGCGATACTGCTATCTTTAAGATAAATTTCATTTCTTTGGTTTATGTTTACACTCTACCACACAAGGCTAATACTTGCCAAATTACATATATAATGCTATTTTATTTAAGTAGCTGAAGATATAATAAAATCATTTTAGTATTTAGTATTTAGTATTTAGTATCAAGCGTTGCTGTCATTCTGAATTTATTTCAGAATCTATCATATATTACATTTATTGAACCTATAAATCATCCAAAAGTTAGAACATATTGAATTAAATATAGACTAGATGTATTAGTTAAAAGATCCTGAAACGAGTTCAGGACGACAATAATAGTTAATACTCATGAGTTAATTTCGGAGAGTTGGCAGAGCGGTCGAATGCACCGGTCTTGAAAACCGGAGGGCCCTTGCGGGTCCCGGGGGTTCGAATCCTCCACTCTCCGCAGTATTCGTATAACGCATAACTTGTAACGCAATTTTAAAACTAAGTTGTCTTATTTAAATTAAGTTACATGTTATACGTTACATGTTACACGAGGAGAGGTGCCTGAGTGGTTGCCAGCCCTAGGCTGGTCCGCCTTGGGCGGAAAAGGGGCGTATATATTTTGTTATTTGTTATAAGTTATTAGTTGTAAGTTAATTATGGAGAGGTGCCTGAGTGGTTGAAAGGGGCACCCTGCTAAGGTGTTAGGCCTTTACGGGTCTCGAGGGTTCGAATCCCTCCCTCTCCGCCCAGTATAACTAATAACCAATAACATTAACTCACAACAATAAAATACATACTTTGAGTGTGTTTTTTTATTTTGCATATTTACTAAAATTTGTTAGAATAAAGATAGTTTCAAACTAATCCTTAACCGTAAAATTATGTTTAAGAAAATTATCATCGTTATCACCTTACTGTTAATAGGAGGAGCTCTCACGCTAGCGGCAGCAAGCGGCATGATTAAAGTTCCTTTTATTTCACCGCTATTAGGAACAGACAAGCCTAGAAATTTAATTGGGGATGTTGATCTTAATCTTTACAAAGATGTGCTTACTAAGGGAGAAGTAACGCTTGCTGATGAAGCAGATAAATACTGCTTAACCTGCGATATATCCTATGAAGATTTCAGTCCTATGGATATAACTATATCAAGCGCTGAACTCAGTTCATTGCTTCAGGCAACCAATAATAATTTTGGACCGCTTAAAGAAATACAAGTGAAATTAAATGATAACAATCAAGCGGAAATGTCGGCTTATCTTAATTTAAAAGATTACGGCTATGATTTTTCAGGACCTGTCTATGCCGCTGGAAGCGTTGTTAAAAACAATTCTTCCGGAATTGCTATTGAAATTCAAAGAGTTGAGGTTGGTATTTTATCCATTCCTGAAGAATACATTAAACAAGGAGAAGACGGCTTGAATGTTTTAGTTAACAGCCAGCTTGCGAAAATGTCTGATTTAAAAATTGATTTGTTGGAAATAAGCGACGATTCGCTTCGTTTCAAAGGTAATTATCCAAAAACGGCCTCAGTAAAATAAAATAACTTCCTCATTTTAACCTGCTCACAAAAAAACGGCTCATCGCCGTTTTTTCATATCATTTCTAATTTAAATTAATAACGATTTCCGCCGCCAAAATTCCCTCTTGGTCCTCTGTCTTTCATTCTTTTTTTATTACATTCATAGCAATAAAGTTTTCCATATCCGCCATCTTCTCTCTCTGTAGGCTCAAAAGGAAGTTCTGTAATGGGTTTTTTGCATTCTTCACAGGTAATTCCTTTTGAAGAAATGTCAAACATTTGCCTTTGCGGGCGATCGTTTGAATTCTGATAGTCCATTATAAATCACCTCTCTTTCTAATTTATTTTTACTTTATTCCCTAATTTTATACTGCCTGACAGCGCTAAAATCAGAAAACTCCTGGTGATTTACTTTGATAACTAATTTAAAACCTAACTTTACGCTATACGCTTAATATACTAATTAAATTTAAAGAAACTTAACCAAGTATTCACCTTTTAAGAGAATAGCATAAGTAGCCAGAAAGAACAAGATGCGAAAATTCTGTAAATTTTCACCTTGATTTATTGGATAAAAAAGTATAGACTTATATTAATGATCTTGGGACACATTTTAGATGTTTAGCCCCTCCATGCCAGTTCTATTATTACGGTTTATCTGTAATATACAAAGCAATGTTTTAAAATAAAAGATAAGTGTGGAGGGGCTAAACACCTTATGCAGAGCAAACGCGTAAGATAAATCAAAAAAACAAAATTTATGATATTATATAACAGAAAATTTTCAGAAATAGCAAATAACACTCCCCGTCTTAGAAAAAAATTACACATAAAAAAAATTATTAAACTTCTTAATCCTCAAAAAAAAGATATAATTTTAGATGTAGGATGCAATAAGGGCGATTTAGTAAAAATACTTAGAGATTTTTCAGATGAAGTTTACGGATGTGATATCAATAAAGAAGCGATAAAAAATTCGAATATCAAGGAATTAAAACTAATATCAGCTAAAAATCTTGAGTATAAAAATAATTTATTTGACAAAATTATTTCTTCGCATGTCATTGAACATGTTGAAAACCTTGAAAATATGATGAAAGAAATAGAAAGAGTTCTAAAGCCAAATGGAATTTGCGTATTAATATATCCTTTTGAAATTATCAGGGGATCGAATAATTTTATCGAATCTGCAATTGTTTATAAAAATCCCCTATATTCCAGAAAACTCCATATCAACAAATTAAATCCTAAAATAATACAAAAATTAACTAATATGAAATTAATTAAAAAAGGATTATTTTTAGGTCCTTATCCTACATATTATACTGTTCTTAAGAAAATATAAATAATTCAATTATTAATATGAAAAAAGAAAGATTTAAGCTTATACCAGCTTGTCATTTATTACTAGTAAAAGAAAATCAAATTTTGCTAATGAGAAGATTTAATACTGGATACAGAGACGGTTTTTATAGCGTATTAGCCGGACATCTTGATGGCAATGAATCGGCAAAAACTGCAATGGCGAGAGAAGCAAAAGAAGAAGCAGGAATTGATATAGATGAAAATGAAATTAAATTTGCAAGCGTGATGCACAGAAAATCAGATGATGAACGCGTTGATTTTTTCTTTTTTGCCGATAAATGGAACGGTAAAATTAAAAATAAAGAGCCTCATAAATGTGATGATTTAAAATGGTTTGACTTAGAAAAACTGCCAGACAATATAGTTCCTTATGTAAAAAGGGGAATTGAAAACTATAAAAATAATATATCTTACGACCAATTTGGCTGGAATTAAATGTTTATACATTAAAATGAAAATATGATAGTAGACGAAATACAAGTTAAAGTGTTAGGAGGAAAAGGCGGAGATGGCTATGTTGCTTTTAATAAAAATAAAGGAGAAAAAGGACCGACTGGCGGAGACGGAGGAAACGGGGGGAGCGTTTATCTTGAAGGAGTGTCTAATTTAACTGCTCTTAACAAATTTAGATTCAAGAAAGAATTTTCAGCAGGAGATGGAGTGGATGGAAAAAATAAACTGCTTGAAGGAGCAAGAGGAAAAGACCTTATCCTAAAAGTTCCTACCGGAACAGTAGCTCATAATCTTGACACAGGTAAAAATATAGAGCTTGTTAATGTAGGAGAAAAAATTATGATAGCAAAAGGAGGAAAAAGAGGACGCGGAAACTGGCACTTTAGATCTCCAGTGAACACAACACCGAAAGAATGTGAAAAAGGAATAGAAGGAAAACATTTTAATTTTCTTTTAGAGCTGAGAATGATCGCGGATGTTGGATTTATCGGACTTCCCAGCGCCGGAAAATCAAGCCTTTTAAACGCTCTGACAAAAGCGAAAGTAAAAACTGCTGCTTATCATTTTACAACCCTAGAACCAAATCTTGGAAATTATTACGGGCTAATTCTTGCTGATATTCCAGGACTCATTGAAGGCGCTTCTGCCGGAAAAGGACTTGGAATAAAATTCTTGCGGCATATCAAAAGAACAAAAATCCTAATTCACTGCATCTCTTGCGAATCGGAAAATATAAAAAAAGATTATAAAATTATAAAAGAAGAACTTAAAAAATACGAGCTGGCGCTAGCAAGAAAAAAAGAATATATATTTCTGACAAAAACTGATTTAGTAAGCGCAAAAGAAATTAAAGAAAAAATGAAAGAGCTAAAAAAAATAAGCCCGAATACTTTGGCTGTTTCAATTTATGATGAAAAAAGTTTGGGAGAAATTAGAAAATTGTTGAATGGAATTAAATCAGTATCAGGTATTAAGTATTAAGCTTAATATAGAAAGTTCAAAAGCGGGAACTGGTTTGTAACCAGTTTCTAATGTTTTCCATAAATCACAAAATAAGATGAAACTTCAAAACAAAAGGAACGGGTTGCAAACCCGTTCTCGCAACATTAAAACTTGTTCCAGTAAAGTAGAATCCTTAATACTGAATACCGCATACTATTTATGCACATAAACAGGTGTTCCAATTTCTGACCAATTAAAAACATATTCTGCAGGACCAATACCAAGGCGAATACATC
>JAGLXN010000081.1 GCA_023132875.1 Candidatus Parcubacteria bacterium | reverse complement strand
CCTTTAGCATTTCCTTGGTATATTCTTCTGTTGTCTCTATTGTTCCAATATTAAATCGGAATAAATTTACACCCAATAAATGGTCGTCAGAAACACCATTTTGTCCCATCTTCCTGATCTCATCGTCCTCTGCTTTTTTCCCAGTTAATTCTAACTTGACCTCAAGTTCTAGTTCTCCTTTTCTACTAAGTAAGTCTGCAAACGACAAACCTCTTATTATATCCTTTAATCTGTTAGAGATCATGCTATCCATGGCATCATAAACACCAGGCTGCTTTTTAGCGCTAATAAATTGTGCTATTCTCAAAAGATCCGGAATATAAAGAACCTGAACCTTTTTAAGCTCTACGGGAATGTTATCTTTTGTTATAAACCCTTTCATATCCTTAAAGTCTTGCGGTTCCTGATGAACTTCAACCGTTAAAAAGTCAATAATACCAGGATAGATAATCGCGATTCCGGCATCAAGAATCAGATCAAAGCCTAATGGATTTCCGAAAAGCGTCATAACGCCAATACTCGGAGGATCCGCAGGTATATTTCTAGTTTTACTTCTAAAATACCCTTCTAGATTATCCAAGGTTTCAGGTCCTTTTAATACTATAACAGCCAATAATATTAACAATATAATTACCGCCATAAACAATCCAAAATAGAAAGCAATTAAATACAAGACCATTACAGCTGCCGTATATACAAGCCAAGATATTTTCCAACTCTTTAGAGCGCTTATAACTAAATTCATCAGAAACGATATTTGATCACTTGTGGTAATCATTTCTCCCGTTTCTTCATAGCTAAATCGCTCTTTGAAATCTTTTATATCTCTTATCACAATAACCGCTATACTTTTTCCTGCCAAAGTGATACAAGCCATCATAAGAAATATCACAATACCAAATATGCTTTTTAATGTTGTACCCTCAACAAAAAACATTTTGGATGCGTAAAGCAGATATGCTATGCTGAATAATCCAATAGCTACAACAATTGATTCAAAAAATTTAATTGGCACACCGTATGGCCTAAAATTAGCATATTTTTCCGAATCCTTCGCGGCATTACTCCTGTTTCTTTTTCCTTTAGGACCTTCTCTCTTCGTTAATGTGAGAGGCACTCTATCAAAAAAATCTTCATCACTACTTCCATTATTACTTCCACTCATGATTGTTCACTCTCCATTAATTTTATCTTTATATTATATTCGTTTTTCAATGATCAATACTTTGTCAGATTCCTGACAAACCTATCCGTTTATTTATTATTTAAACCGACAGATTCCAATAATGATGATTTTTTCAGTTAAAATCTCCTATCATCAGAACTCTAAATTCTACACTAAAAAACAGGATCTGTCAAGACCAAAATCATGTAAACATTTTAACATACTAATATTTAAACATCTTTAAAAATAACAGTTCCTACTTTACAAAAAGGGGAAAAATATAATCTAAAAAAACATCAATAAATCAAATTTCAAACACAATTGTCATTCTGAATTTAGTTCAGAATCTACAGCATATTACACTGAATTAGCCTATAAATCACAAAACATTGTTTCGTTGCATACAAAAGTATAGCGTTGAATAGTAAAGTTAAACCTAAAATACAAAAGATGCTGAAATAAGCTTGTCCTCGTGAAGACGGGGATTCAGCATGACAATACAACAATAGAGCAATTTAGCAATAGAACAATACAATTTCTTATTTATATCTCATATTCTCTTAGTAAAATCATCAACTTCCTCCAATCCTCCAATCCCAATTCCTGCGCGCGGGCATTCAGGCTTATTCCGGCTTTTTCAAGAAGCTCCTCGCTTTGCGTTTTGCCAATATGCAAACCCGCGGAAAGATTATTTGCCAATTTCTTGCGCTTTGATGAAAAGCCGATTTTAATAATCCTAAAAAGATTTTTATAATGCTCATCGGAAAAATTTTTCTTAATATTTTTTATTTTCAAAATTGCCGAATCAACTTTAGGCTCAGGATAAAATGAAGATTTATCAACATAATCAACGATTTCCGGCTCGCCATAAACTTGCACGCTGAGAGCAAGAACACTTAGTTTTCCCGGTTCAGCGCAAATTCTTTCCGCAACTTCTTTTTGCATAAGCAAAACTATAAGTTCCGGCTGAATATCGCTTTCTAAAAACAGCTTTATTATCGGCGAGGTTATATAATAGGGGATATTAGAAACGAGTTTGTATTTTCCGCCAAAAGAATATTTGTTTATAAATTCTTCAAGATCAACCCTTAAAATATCATCGTTTATAACCACAGTATTTGGTATTTGGTATTTGGTATTTGGTATTTTTACAATACCACTCCAATTCCCCTTATCAGAGAGCTTAACAACTCCCTCTCTCTCTGGGAGAGGGCTGGGGTGAGAGTACCCGCTCAATTTTCTTTCTAACAACTCCGCCAATTTTTTGTCCTTTTCAATCGCAATTACTTTACCGCATTTTTCTGAAAGCTCTTCTGTCAAAGTTCCAAATCCCGGGCCAATTTCTATAACAACATCATCTTTATTAAGCTCAGCCGTTTGAACAATTTTACCTAAAACATTTTCATCGATCAAAAAATTCTGTCCCAAGCTTTTGAGAATTTTTAAATCTCCATTTTTTAATATTTTTTTTATTTCTTCTTTTGATAACATGATTTTGGAATTTGGAATTTGGATTCAATTTTAAATGATTAAATCTTTAAATATCACTGTCATCCTGAGTGTAGCGATAGCGAAATGAAGGATCTCGTGAGAAGTTTCGTATTATGTAATAGAAAGTTCTGTGTGTATAGTTACGGGATTCTTCGTCGTCCCTCCTCAGAATGACGATAGCGCATAGTGATTAACAATATAACAATTTAGCAATGTAGCAATACAACAATAGAACAATGCAACACTATATATTTTAATCCACCTCAACAAAATTATCCTCCCCACCCAAATAACTATATCCTTGATTCCTATAATCAATCAGATGCTCCGGAATGTCAGAAATAAATCTTGAAGGATAATTCGCTTGAGTAGAGCCGAAAATTCTCCTCACTCTCGCAAATATAAGATGGACTCTGTTTTTTGCTCTTGTTATTCCAACATAACACAATCTCCTTTCTTCTTCCATTTCAGAAGGATTTTCCATACTCATAGAATGGGGAAGGAGCCCTTCTTCAAGCCCTATGATAAAAACGGTGTCATATTCAAGCCCTTTGGCGGAATGCAGCGTCATCAAAGTAACCGCGTCTTGGCTATCATCTATATTGTCCAGGTCTGTAGCTAACGCCACTTCTTCTAAAAATAGCTTTATAGCTTCCTCCGTTGAAAATCTATCATATTTTTCAATGGCGGTAAAAAGCTCCTGAACATTTTCCCACCTGCTTTCTCCCTCTTCAGTTCCGTCTAAAATATATTCTTTGTAATTTATAGCTTTTAAAAGAAAGTCCAAAAACCGGCTTATTTTTATTTCGGACATTTTGCTTTCGCACTTTTTTATGATACTCGCAAAGTTTGCCAGATTTTCCATTCTTTTTTTTGTGATGTTTTTATGATCATAATTTACAATTGTCTCTATAGCATCCGCTTTTTCTTTTTTTGCTATATCAACAATTTTTTCAAAAGTGGTTTTGCCTATTCCTCTTTTTGGAATGTTTATTATTCTTTCAAAGCTCATAAAATCGTTTGGATTTTGGATAAAGCGAAAATACGCTATTATATCTTTTATTTCCTTTCTCATATAAAATTTTATGCCGCCGACAATCCTATAGGGAACATTATAATTCAGAAAAGCTTCTTCAATTGATCTTGACTGGGCATTTGTTCTGTATAAAATCGCCATGTCTTTCAGCTCTATGCCATTCTGAGAATTTAATTTTGCGATCTCAGAAACTATAAAATCAGCTTCTCCTTTTTCATTCGCCGCTTCATAGACAATAACTTTTTCTCCGGTCTCTTTGCTGCTAAAAAGCTTTTTTTCTTTTCTATTTATATTTTTTGAAATTATGCCGTAAGAAACATCAAGAATCTCCTGGGTTGACCTGTAATTCTGTTCAAGAAGAATAGTTTTTGCTCCGGGATAGTTTTTTTCAAACTCGAGTATATTTTTTATATCCGCCCCGCGCCATTTATAAATGCTCTGCCAGTCGTCACCGACAACAAAAATATTCTTGTGCTTTTTACTAAGAAGATTTATCAACCTATATTGAGCATAATTTGTGTCCTGATATTCATCAGCCATTATGTATTTGAATTTCTTCTGGTATTTTTCCAAAACATCTGGATGATTTAAAAAAAGCGTTATAGTCTGCATAATAAGATCGTCAAAATCAAAAGAGTTGCTTTCTTTTAATTCTTTTTGATATAAATTATAAATCTTGCTTACATTCTCCTGAAAAAAACCATCAACCATATTCTCGTATTCCTTGGGAGTTTTAAGTTCATTTTTTG
>JAGLXN010000080.1 GCA_023132875.1 Candidatus Parcubacteria bacterium | reverse complement strand
AACAATGCAACAATAGAGCAATAGAGCAATTTATTCTATATACTTGATACTTTCTCATGCCATTCCGTATTCTTCTCATAAACACTCGCAGTCTTTAAAACAGTCTTCTCATCAAATGGTTTTCCGATAATCTGTATTCCGATTGGCATTTCAATTCCTCCATCTTTCGGCTTTGCAAACCCGCACGGAATAGAAATAGCTGGAAGACCGGCAAGACTGATGGCGCTTACAAATATATCTTCCATATACATTTCCAAAGGATTGCCACTATGCTCGCCTATTTTGAACGCAACATTTGGAGTAGTTGGAGTTATTATAATGTCAATATTTTCAAAAGCGCCATCAAAATCTTTTTTTATAAGAGCTCTTACTTTCTGCGCCTTAAGATAATAAGCGTCGTAATATCCGCTGCTCAATGTATAAGTCCCAAGCATTATTCTGCGTTTCGCCTCGCTGCCAAATCCTTTTCCTCTTGATCTTAAATAAACATCCAGTAAATTTTGAATTTTGAATTTTGAATTTTGAATTTCCGAATGACCATATTTTATTCCGTCAAACCTGGCAAGGTTTGAGCTGATTTCTGATGGAGTAATTATGTAATATGCCGGCACGGCGTATTTCGTGTGAGGCAGGCTTATCTCAATTATTTTCGCGCCCAATTCTTCAAATTTTTTTATAGCGTTTTGAACGGCGTTTTTAATATCATCATTTAACTCATCAATAAAATACTCTTTCGGAATGCCTATTTTTATATTTTTAATATCGCAATCCTTCAATAAATCTGCATAGTCATCAACGCTTTTATCCGACGAAGTCGAATCTTTTTTGTCCTTCCCCGCGATTTTTTCCAGTATTATAGCGGCATCCATTACATTTCTCGCCATTATGCTTGGACAGTCAGTTGACGATGTCATTGAAATTAAGCCATAACGCGAAATTCTGCCGTAAGTCGGCTTCAATCCGACAATTCCGCAAAAAGCCGCCGGCTGCCTTATTGATCCTCCTGTATCCGTACCGATTGAATATGCGCACTGGCCAGCTGCGACGGAAGACGCGCTTCCTCCTGACGAACCGCCAGAAACTCTTTTAATATCCCATGGATTATGGCTTGTGAAAAAATCGGAATTTTCAGTAGAAGCTCCGTGCGCGAACGCGTCGCAATTTACTTTTCCAAGCATCACCATTCCACACTCATTCAATTTTGATATCAAAGTCGCGTTGTAAGAAGAAATATAATTTTTCAAAATATTAGAAGCGGCAGTAGTCAAAACTCCTTTTGTATTGATAATATCTTTTATAGAACAGGGAATCCCCAGTAAAGCATTATTATCCTCTCCCGTTTTAAATTTCTTATCAGCCTCTTCCGCATGTTTCATTGCCAAATCTTCCGTAACGGTTATAAAAGACTTAATCTTATCATCAGTTTTCTTTATCCTATCCAAACAAGCTCGCGTCAGTTCAACGGATGAAAATTTTTTGTTTTTCAAACCATTAGAAGCCTGTATAATTGTGAGCTGATTTAGATTCATTAGAAATTTTTAATTTTGTAATTTTGTAATTTTTTGAGCCCAAGGCTCATCAGCCTAGGGCTGAAAATAATGATTAAATTTTTAATTTTCAAAATTACTTTCTACATGTTTTAGAAATCTTAGCAAAAATTAGAGTTAGTTCGTGAGATTCTTTCCATAATTTTCTGCATTCGTTTTCTTTTTCATTGTTAGCTTTGGCAATCATTCTTAGCCAGTGTTTTGTTTCGTTTGCTTCTTTTTGGCAAATTCTTATTTTATTTTTAAAGTCTTTTTTAGAACTGGCTTGGTTAGCTTCCATGTAATTAGCTCCTATGCTTGTAGATGATCTTATGAGCTGATTTATAAGTGGCTTATTTATCTCATTTCTTTCTAATAGTTTTACAAAATCTATAACATCTTCTCCAAATTTAGCGGTTCTTTCTTCTAAATCATAATCCATAAATACTGTTTAGAAATTAAAAATTTAAGAATTATTTATAAAATTAAAAATTATAAAATTAAAATTTTATTACATCACCTGCTTCACCTTAATATATCCGTTTTTTTCTTCCGGAAAACTCTCAATTATTTTTTTTCTAACATCTTTATCACAGTTTTCGGCAATATCTTCTCTAAGAACATTAACCATCCCGGTAGCCTGCGACACCGGCTCAACACCATTCGTATTCACCTCTTGAAGCTGTTCCACATACCCCAAAACATCCGACAATTCATCAGAAAATTTCTTTTTTTCTTCC
>JAGLXN010000008.1 GCA_023132875.1 Candidatus Parcubacteria bacterium | reverse complement strand
CGGAGCTAAGCTCCTGAAATGCGCGAAATCTAATTATTTGATTATCTTTATGGGCAATGACGATAAAATAAATAGTATTATAGAGAATTTAAGAAAGTTATATCAGCAAAAATATGGAATTGCTGTTTTTAATATTGATATTAAAAATTTTGAAAGCAGTGTTGAAATAAAGGGAAGTGCCTTGACTGAAAATCAGAGAGATCATATATTAAATGCTTTTAGGGAAAAGAAAATAAAAATCAGAAAGGAAAATCTGAAAATTTTAAGCGATGGACATGCGAGAAATGAAATTAGCTGGGTGGTTGTAAAAAGTCCAATCGCGGATTTGAAATTAAGATTTGTTTCTGATAAAATAATAAATCAAAGAATACTGAAAAGAATCAGGTGCTCGCAGGCGTTTAAAGGCGAGATATTGCGCGTTTTATATAAAAACGAAGATCAATTATTAGTTCAGCAAAATGATCTGACTTTGGGGTGGGTAAGTAGAAAAGAGGTAGTTGTTAAGAAAAAAAAATTGTATAAAAAATGGAAGAACGGAAATTATGCAGTTAAGGGTAAAGTAATAAATATTACTAATAAAAGAATTGCAAGAAAGTTCCACAGCCCTAAAGGGACTATGGAACTAACATCTGAGGCGAAAAAATATTTAGATGCGAAATATATTCTTGGCGGAAAGTCCAAGAAAGGGATTGATTGTTCGGGACTAGTTCAAGTTGTGTATAAAAATTCTTTGAATATAATTCTGCCAAAGCATTCATGGGATCAGAAAGAAATGGGAAAAAAAGTAAATTTAAAAAATACAAAAACAGGGGATTTGGTGTTTTTAATAAAGAAAAGCAACACGCATAAACATGTGGGGATTGTTGAAGTTATAAAGTCGCCGCAGTTCCTATCGGAGACTGTGGCGGAGCACAATATAAGCTTAATTCACGCTTCACTAGAAAAGAAAAAAGTCATCAGGCAAAGTCTGAAAAAAGTTTTTGAGAATTATGATTTTATGGAGGCGAGAAGGATTGTAGAGTAAAAAGTTTATAAAGTCAAAAGTCCATAAAGTTATATCTAACTTGTCATTCTGAATTTAGTTCAGAATCTACTGTCTATTACATCTAGTTTTATGAAATAAAGACGAACAATACTTATCACATAACAGATTCTGAATCCGCTAGCTGGTGGACAGAATGACAAATTTAACTATTTTGAATAATTATTAATAAATCTATGAATATTCAAAAACTTTCAAGAGAAAGAAAAGAAAAACTCTATATAGAAAAAGAAACTGAATTACAATTACATTGGAAAAATTCCTTAAGTTCTGATTGGTATTTTATTAAGGAGTGGACAGATAGTGAACTAGAGGAAAATATTAAGGATGCCATTGGTCAACTTAGATTCGAAAAGTATATTTCTGTTGTAAAGAAAGTTTTTTCATTTTTAATTATAATATTTATATTTTTGGGAGTACTTGGGTTGCTTCTTTTTGGTATAAAGCAATTATTTTAATATATTATGTCAATATCAGAAAAACTCAATCAATACAAAAACAAAAACATCCACATTGTCGGAATTGGCGGGGCGGAGGGAAGCGCTGTTGCGGAGTTTTTGGTTGCAAATGGAATTTCATCAATAACAGGACATGATTTTTCTCCTAAGGCGGATTTTAAAAAAGTCTACTATAATACCCATTTAAGTTTAAAATCCAAAAAAAAAGAAGAGGACTTAAATCATCTTTTGAATTTGCCGATCAGAATAAATTTTAAAGATCATTATCTGGAAGGCGTTGAAGAGGCGGATATAGTTTTTGTTTCGCAAGTTTGGTTTAAATATCCGCAAAATATGCCGATTTTAGAAAAGCTTAAAGATAGCGGAGTTCCTTTTAAAACTATAACCAATTTATATTTTGAACTAGCGCCATGCAAAATAATTTCTGTAACAGGGACGAACGGTAAGACAACAACGGTAAGATTGATTAATAATATTTTTGAGGCTTGGACAGAAACTCCCCAACCCTCCTTATCAGGGGGGCTAAATTCTCCCCCTGATAAGGAGGGTTGGGGAATTAAAGTTTATTTTGCCGGCAATGATCGTCAGAATGTTCAGGTTTTAGATAAGCTTAGTGAGATGACTAAAGATGATGTTTTAATTTTGGAAACAAGCAGCACGCAACTATTGTTAAATTCAGGAATAAGTCCGCGCATTGGAGTAATAACAAATATTACTTCAAATCATATTGATGATCATGGAAGTTTCGAAAATTATATTGAGGCGAAAAAGAATTTAATCAGGTATCAGAAGAAAGGGGATTGGACGGTTTTGAATTATGATAATCAAGAAACAAGAAAAATAGCCAATGAATCAAAAATCAAAAATCAAAAATCAAAAATATTTTTATTTAGTAGAAAAGAAAAATTAAAAGAAGGATGTTTTGTAAAAGATGGGAAAATAGTAATGAAAATAAAAGAAGCTAAGCGTTTTATAGGACGCTTAGCTTCTGAGTTTGTTACTATTTGTAATATTGACAATATAAAAATTCCGGGGAAACATAATTTGGAAAATGTTTTAGCGGCTGTTTCTGTTGCTTATCTTTATGGCATAGAGCCGAGGATAATAAAAAAAGGCGTATCAGAATATACCGGCACAAAACATAGATTAAAACTGCTTTACAATATAGATGGAATAAAATATTATGACGATACGCAAGCAACTACTCCAGAAGCGGCAATCGCCGGACTTGAATCTTTTGATAAAGATATAATCTTATTGGCAGGCGGAGATAATAAAAGAATGGATTATCAAAAATTGGTAGAGAAAATAAATGATAAAGTAAAATTTCTGGTTTTATTTCCCGGTGACGCTTCAGATGAAATTGGAAAGCTGATTAATAAGAACAAAATAGATTTTATAAAAGTAAAGAATTTCCAAGAGGCGATTAAAATTTTGAAAAAATATTATAAAAAAACCGGTCTTTCAAAAGGTAGTGTTGTTTTAATTTCTCCCGGCGCAGCGCATTTTTATTCAAAATATGTAGAGAATACTAATAAGGATTTAAGAGAATGGGTTAAATTGATGAAATAGTAAAACTATTGCGTCATCATACTGTCGCATTGTTCCATTGTTAAATTGCCGTGCTACGCATAACAATAGAACAATATAACAATAGAGCAATGTAATCCTTACTTTTCCTCTTCGATAAGTTCCAATTCAATCGGATCTGTCGCAATAACTTCGTGTTCGGCGCCACAGGACGGGCAAACCAATATAGCTCCTATATCCGGTATTTCCTCCTCAATTGGAATTGGAGTGTTGCATTCTTGGCAATTTGTCATAGTATTAGATTAATGATTAACTTTACTAAGGAGTTGGAAGTAAATAATCTTCCAAATTTCATCCAGCCTGTACGTCATCTGCGCTTTAAAAAAGTTTCAGCATAGCTTAGCTATTCCTCATCTTTTTTAAAGCACATCTGGCGCACATTCTGACGAAATTATGAAATGTTATTTACCTCCAACTCCTTAAATTATAGTTTATTTTTATATTTATGCAATATCCCAGATTAAGTTGTTTAAATATTGAAATATTAAAATGATTTTTTATGTCAAATTTTCAAAATAAAATCAACAAAAAAGAAAAAGGCATTTGGCGATATGCTAAACTTTATGATGAATTTATAAAGTCGGAAAATAGGTTAAGTTTAAATGATTCCCCAAATGAAGGCGACACGTCGACGTGTCGCCTGCAAAACAATGTTGCTAAAGTTGATTTACCAAATATAAATCATTTATATTTCAAGCGGGAAGACGAAAATATTACAGGATCACTCAAAGACAGGAGTCTTGCTTATCAGGTTTCACTGGCGAAACAGAATAACAAAAATAAACTAGTGATCTCAACTTCCGGGAACGCAGGGATTGCGGCGGCTGCATATTGCCAGAAGGCGAAAATAAAATTGTATATTTTTATATCTCCAGAAACTGAAAAAGCAAAGACCGTTAAAATGCAAAAATATAATCCGATAATAATAAAATCAAAACGAGCAATTCGGCTGGCGAATTATTTAACAGCAAAATATAAAATAGAAAATCTAAGACCCTCTATTAATAATTCATCAATAGAAGGATTTAAGTCAATCGCATTTGAAATATTTGAGAATTTAGGAGAAATGGACGCGATTTTTACTTTCGTAACAAGCGGAAGTTCATTTATTGGGATTGGCAGAGCATATAAATATCTTTTAGAAAGCGGTGGAATTAAAAAGTTGCCAAAGCTATTTGCTGTTCAGAGTGGAAAGATATTTTCAATTGCATCTGAATTTGAAAAAATTCAAAAACAAGAATCAAACACTGGTAAGCTAGGCGCAAAAAATACAAAAAGAAAAAATGAGATCATTGAACTTATAAAATTAAGCGAAGGAAAAGGAATTTATGTTACTGATAGAGAAATTCAAGAAGCGACAAAATTACTTGAAAAAAATAACATAAATACATCTTCAGAGGGTTGTGCGAGTTTTGCTGGAATTATAAAAGCTAGTAGAAAAAATAAATTTAATAGAGCTGTTTGTATTCTTTCTGGAAAAGCAAGAGTTGAGGTTGGTAAAATCGACGAGAGCAAAATTTATAAAGCAGAAAATTTTGGTGAGGTGGATGAAATAGTATCTAGTATTCAGTATTCAGTATCTAATATTTAGTATCAAGCTCAATACTCAATACTCAATACCAAATGCTCATATTTAATATTATTTATAAAATGATCAATAATTATAAAAAAATCAAAGAATTATTAAATACCAAACAAACTGGTCCTATATTTTTTGTTACTCCAAATCCTAATCGTGCTGTTGGGATTGAAAAAGAAGTAAAAAATTATCATATAATTTGTTCTCAAAGAACTGATATTATAGATTATCTGGAAAAAGAAAAAGTTTCAGTTTTATGTCTTGATGATGATAATATAAAAAATTCTGGAAAGCTTTTGGGAGATAAAAAAGTTTTGAGTTATATAAAAAGGAAGTCAAAAGGCAAAATGACTGATATTATAACTTTCAAGCCAAGTCCAAAAATTGCAAGATTATGTAATAATAATGATTTTAAGTATTTGGGCAATAAGTGGGAATTAAACAGGAAATTAGAAGACAAAGTTGAATTTGTCAAAATAACAAAAAAGCTTAGGATTCCAAACGCGAAAAGTGAGATAAAAAAGATTGAAAATAATGAAAAGTTTCAGGGTTTGTTTAATTTGAAAGAAAAATATGTCATTCAGCTCCAGCGAGGATATTCGGGAAACTCTACTTTTTTAATCAAGAACAAAACGGATTTAGATAAAATTATAAAAAAATATAAAGGAAGAAAAGTTAAAATTTCAAAATATATTAAAGGCGATACATATACGGTAAATGTCCATGTCGGAGAGCTTGGTATAATCATAAGCCAGCCCATATTTCAAATTACAGGATTAGTTGATTATAACAAAAATGAACTGGGAACTTGCGGAAATGATTATATGTATGGCGAAAAATTGAAAAGCAAAGAAAAAAAGAAAATATTTAATTATACAAAAAAAGTTGGCAGTTATATGAAAAAAATAGGATACAGGGGGATTTTTGGTCTTGATTTTATTGTTAGTGGCGATAATGCTGATCTTATAGAAATTAATCCTCGTTTTGTTGGTTCAATTCCAGTTTTTACAAAACTTCAAATCCAAAGAAAGCAAGTGCCGTTTTTGTTTTTGCATTTAGCGGAGTTTTTTGATATTAGTTGTAGATCAGAGCCATTGCCATTTGATTTTTCTTTTGTAAAATGGAACAAGGAGAAGAGTTTCAATTTTTCACAGTTAATCTTAAGAAATACCAATGAGAATCGCGTTAAAATTGTGAAATCTATGACTTCCGGCATTTACAAAATAAAGAAAGATAAACTAATTTTAAAAGAGAAAACTTATTACGCGAAAGATTTAAAAGAAAATGAATTTTTAATTCAAACTGTAAAAAAAGGAAGCTTAATAAATTCTGATATGGAATATACAAATATTCAAGTTGGATATGGAATAATGAAAAACGATCGGCAATTTAAATTTTGTTTTGACAGAATAATTCATCTTGTGTTAAAAAATATCAAGATAAAGATATAATTAATTGCTCTATTGCTCTATTGCTCTATTGTTAAAATAAAAATATCTAACAATTTAACAATAGGACAATATAACAGTACAACAATATAACAATATAATCTATGAAATTTTATGGTTGTGATAAAACTTTATTAATCACAGTTTTACTATTGTCAATCTTCGGTTTGATTATTATTTCAAGCGCGAGCGTAGTTATGAGTTATAACAATTTTGGATATAATCATTATTATTTATTTCATCAATTTCTATACGGGTTTTTGCCAGGAATTATTCTTTTATTTTTTATTCAAAAGACTGATTATAGGTTATTTAAAAAGCATGCCTTGTTTTTTTTAATTATCACATTAATTCTTTTATTGGTAGTTTTTATTCCCGGCTTGGGATTCGGACTAAAGGGGGCTAACAGATGGATAGATATTGCAGGCATAAGCTTTCAGCCTTCAGAATTTATCAAACTGACTTTTATTTTATATCTTGCCGCTTGGCTTGAGAAAAATAAGAAAAATGCAAAAGACTTTTCAAATTTACTAATTCCTTTTATTGTTGTGGTTTTAATTATAGCTATTCCGTTAATAATGCAGCCTGATGTTGGCACTCTTAGTATTATTGTTCTAACGGCTGTGATTATGTATTTTGCATCAGGCACGAAAATAAGCCATATTTTTGCTCTCGTCGCGGGAGGTCTTGCCGGATTATTTTTATTGGTGCAAATTGCGCCATATCGTATGAATAGATTTATGGTATTTATGCATCCTGAAATTGATCCTCAAGGGATTGGATATCAAATAAACCAAGCTCTGCTGGCGCTTGGTTCAGGTGGAATTTTAGGTCTCGGGTTTGGGCGTAGCAGACAAAAATTCAATTATCTTCCAGAACCGATAGGCGATTCAATCTTTGCCATTACAGGAGAAGAGCTTGGCATAATTGGATTGTTTATTCTTATGGCCTTATTTTTTATTTTTGCTTTGAAAGGATTTAAAATTGCAAGCAAGGCGCCTGATAATTTTGGAAAATTTGTTGCTGTCGGGATTACTTCTTGGATTACTTTTCAGGCGTTAATTAATATGGCTGCTATTACATCGCTAATTCCCTTGACCGGAATACCCCTACCATTCATTAGCTATGGCGGATCAGCATTAATAACCTCGCTAGTAGGAGCAGGTGTTTTGTTGAGTATTTCAAGGCGTGGGAAATGAATATACAGTATACAGTATCTAGTATTTAGCAGAAACATTTAACCAATTTTACTTGATACTAAATACTAAATACTTAATACACCCCCTTCTTTTTTTGCTTAAAAAATGGTAATATAACAATATAACAATTTAATATAAATATATGAGAATTTTATTTACTGGTGAATCTTTAAAAGGGTATCTATATCCGATAATTGCAGTTTATGAAAAACTTAAAAAACTCGCAGATGAATCTAATTTTGATTCTCTAGAGGTTATGTTGATAAGCTCAAAGAGCCATTTCTTGCAAGAAATGCTTGAAGGAACAGAAATTCCATATAAGGTTATACAGGCCGCGAAACAGAGGAATTCTTTCTCTCCTTTGATTTTTATTGATTTTTTTAAGTTTATTATTGGCTTTTTTCAGTCTATAATTCATATTTTTAATTATATGCCGGATGTTATTTTTTCAAAAGGCGGTCATGTTTCCCTGCCTGTTATCATAGTTGGCTGGATATTTCGTATTCCTATACTTATCCATGAATCTGACGCAGTCGCGAGCCCTATGGATAAATTTATGTTTCGTTTTGCGAAAAAGGTGGCGGTTTCTTTTAGCGATAGTAAAGAAATTTATGTTTCACCGAAAGTATTTTTTTCAGGCAATCCCACAATAAGCTTTATCACACAAGGAAATAAAGAAAAATCCATGAAAAATTTTGTTCTAAACAAAGAAAAGCCAATTATTTTTATTATGGCAGGAAGCAAAGGAGCGGAAGAAATAAATAATCTTGTGCTGGAAATTCTTCCCGATTTATTAAAAGGCTACCAAATTATTCATCAATGCGGTATTGTTAATTATGATAAAGTAAAATCAATTGTTGAAAAAATGAACATTCCTAATTTAAATGATTATCATTTATTTCCATTTTTTAGAGAAAGGGCTGGCGATGCTTACGCGGCTTGTGATCTTGTAATCAGCAGGGCGGGCGCAAACACTGTCGCGGAAATTATGACCGTAGGAAAGCCAAGTATTTTAATTCCTCTTGCGTCAGCAATAAGCGACAAGCAAAAAAAGAATGCGTTCCATTATTCCGAATCTGGCGCAGCGATTTTGTTAAGCGAGAAAAATCTTAAGCCCCATCTGCTTTTAAATGTCATACATGAAATTTTCCAGAGCCATCTAAAGACCATCGAAATGCAAAGAGCTGCCAGACGATTAGCCCATCCAGAAGCTGCTAGAAAAATAGCGGAAGAAATTATTAAAATAGCTAAATAGAATTGAATTATGAATCATGAATAAGGAATTATGAATATAGACTTAAATAAAATAAAAAAAATTCATTTTATAGGTATCGGAGGAATAGGACTAAGCGCGATTGCCAGACTTATGAAAGAAAAGGGCAGAGAAGTAAGTGGCTCGGATATGAGCCCTTCTTTGATGACGGAAAAATTAGAAAAATTGGGAGTTAAAATTTATATAGGACAGTCGGAAGAAAATATTTCTCAAGATACAGGTTTGGTAATTTATACAACTGCTGTTCCAAAAGATAATCCTGAATTAAGAAGAGCAAAAGAATTAAAAATAAAAACAATCACTTATCCTGAATCTCTTGGGCTTGTTTTTAATGATAAATACGGAATTGCAATTTGCGGGACGCATGGAAAATCGTCAGTTTCTGCGATGGCGGGATTACTTTTAGATGATGCCGGAATTGATCCGTCTATTATTGTGGGGAGTATCATGCCAAAATATGATGGCAATTTAAGAGTTGGAAAAAGCAAATATTTTGTTGCTGAGGCGTGCGAGTACGAAAGGTCATTTTTAAATTTATATCCTAAAATAATTATTTTAAATAATATAGAACTTGATCATACGGATTATTATAAAGACATTAAAGATTTTAAAAACGCGTTCAGGGAATTTATCTCGCATTTGCCGGAAGATGGAACGCTAATATATAATGGCGATGATGAGGAAATTACAAATTCCCAGTCCGAAGCTGGTCCGCCTTGGGCGAAAAAATTACAAATAACAAATAAATTACAAATTCAAAATTACAAATTCAAAACACTATCCTTTGGTTTAAATAAAAATAATAATGTGCGGGGTTGTGACATTGAATTTAAAAATGGAGAAACTAAATTTAAAGTGGTTTATAATAATAAAGATCTGGGCGAGTTTGTTTTGAAAGTGCCGGGGCTGTTTAATGTTTATAATGTTTTGGGAGTAATTGCTTTAGGATTTACTCTAAATATTTCAGTTGAAATTATAAAAAGATCATTGTTAAATTTCTCAGGGATTTGGCGGCGGTTTGAAATAAAAGGGAAATATAAAAATGCCTTAGTGATTTCTGATTACGCGCACCATCCGACGGCGGTTAAAGCGACGATAGAAGCGGCAAGGCAATTTTATCCCAATAAAAGAATCTTCACTGTCTTCCAACCGCATCAGCACAATCGGACTAAAAAATTATATAAAGATTTTTTAAACAGTTTTGACGGGGCGGATGTTGTTATTTTAGCGGAAATATTTGATGTAGCTGGTCGTGAAGAAAGCGACGATCAAAATATTAGTTCTTTAGATTTAGTGGAAGATATAAAACGAAGGCGACACGTCGACGTGTCGCCTTCTGGAGAAATTTTCTACGCTGAAAATTTGGAAGAAACAAGAAAATTAATTGATGAGAAAATAAAACCAGATGATATATTATTAATTATGGGAGCGGGGGATATATACAAAGTAGCAGATGTATTGGTAGGATAGAAATAAGATGCGATAATAAGATATTTAAATAAAAATATTTTAGTAAATTGACAATTAATACCATAGACTGTACATGGTATTAAGATTAAAATAAATGTTATATTGTTTATGGAATTTATTGACGATCTGAAAATTATCTGGAGGTTTTTGTCAAAGTATAAAAAGCAAGTCTATGCTATTTTTGTTGTGGCGATTTTTGCTTCTATGATTGAGGCAATAATTCCATATATTTATGGAAAAATTGTTGATTTGATTATTACTGGTGAAGCAATGTCTGTGATTTTTTGGATTTTATTTTTATGGTTGATTCTAAGTTTTATTAGGGATTTGGGAAAAAGGTATGTTTCTATTCACGGGATGGGAGTAGGAATAAAGTGTATGCATGATTTTGTATTAATTCTTAATGAACACACGCTAAAATTAAAACCGCAATATCACAAAAAGCAAAAAAGCGGCAAATTGGCTTCTCGTTATATTAAGGCGTCTGATGCCTTGGAAAGTATATTGTTTGAAATAATCTGGTTTATTCCCAGTATACTGATGCTTTTATTTATTCTGGTGTTTATGGCAGTGTTTGTTCATTGGTCTCTTTTTCTTATAATCGCGATAAATATCTTGGTTTATATTCTTGTTACATTAAAATATTCAAAGCCTATCACTGATTCAATTATTGAAACACAAAAATCGTATGAAAATGCTTTTGGTTTCACTCACGACTCAATTTCTAATATCCAATTAGTCAAAGCAAATTCAAGAGAAAAATATGAGAATAGAAAAGTTTCGGAAGTTTTTAAAAATAAAACCCAAAAATATTTTAAGAAATTTCTTTTAGTGTTGAATAAAACCTCCTTTTTCCAAGATGCTTCTTTGGCTATTGGAATTTTTGTTTTATTTGTTGCCGTTATGGTAATGTTTAAAAATGGCGTAATAACGGTGGGACAAATTGTAACAGTTGTCGGTTATTTGGGACTGATGAGTATTCCAATGAGAGAGTTAGGACTACATATAAACCGCTTTAGAAGATGGATGGGAATTGTAAGACACGGCTATGAATTGCTTGACGAGGAAACAGAACCATATAATCAAAAAGGCGCGGTAAAATTAAAAGATATAAAAGGTGAGATGGAGTTCCGGAAAATCAATTTTTGTTATCACGAAACAAGGCGTATTTTAAAAGACATTAGTTTTGAAATAAATCCGGGAAAAGTTGTCGCTTTGGTCGGCGAGAGCGGAGTTGGGAAATCAACGATGATGGATTTGATTTCACGGTATAATATTCCGACTTCAGGAAAAATATTTTTAGACGGGATTGATATTCAAAAAATTGATTTGAGAAGTTTAAGGCAAAATATCGCAATTGTCCCGCAGGAAGTGAGTTTGTTTAATGATACTTTGAAAAATAATATTATTTATGGAAAATTAAATGCGACTGATCAGGAAATAAATGAAGCTATCAGAGCGGCGAACGCGGATGAGTTTATAAATAATTTTCCAGACAAAATAAATCAGGAGGTGGGAGAACGGGGAGTAAAATTATCCACCGGACAAAAACAGCGCGTGGCAATCGCGCGCGCAATTTTGAAAGATCCGAAGATTTTAATTTTAGACGAAGCAACTTCGGCGCTGGATTCTAAATCAGAATTGTTAGTCCAGCAGGCATTAAAAAGATTGATTACCGGCAGAACAACTTTTGTTATCGCCCATCGCCTAAGCACAATCATGCATGCGGATAAAATTTTAGTAATTGACAAAGGCGAGATTGTGGAAGAAGGAAAGCACGAAGAGTTGATAAAAAATAAAGAGCTATATTATAAGCTCTTCACATTGCAGTCGTTGGGAGAAAGCGATGGGTAAAAAAATATTGTCGTTCTTGCACTGAAATAAATTCAGCATAAACTCCGGCGGGAATCCAGTAAGTTTCAATAAACAATATCTCTCGTATAATTTTAATAAAGTGAGATAAACTGGATTCCAGAAAAAATTCTGGGATGACAATAAAAAAAGAAAGGTTTATTTAAAAGGTACCTTTCTTAGTTGTTGTTTCTTTTTTCCAATTAAATGCCCAATTAGGAAAGTTTCTACGAAGTCTTTCTGCCCTTTCAAGTATTCCTTCTCGTCGTGTTCCAATATCTCCGTACATTATTTGTTTCACCTCTTATAAATATTTTATTACAAATCAAAAATATGTCAATTAAAATTCAAAAAAACATTTTATTATCAAAATACACTTCGTTTAAAATCGGCGGAGTGGCGAAGTATTTTTGCGTGGCGGAAAATAACGATGAAATAAAAGAAGTATTGGAGTTCGCGGAGAAAAATAAATTAAATGTTTTTGTTCTGGGTGGCGGGAGTAATTTATTAATTTCAGATGAAGGATTTGATGGATTGGTAATAAGAATTAAGAATCAGGAATTAAGAATTAAGAATAATAGAATTATTGTTGGTAGTGGATTGTCTTTAGCAAAATTAATTGGCGAATCTGTTAAAAATAATTTAACTGGATTAGAGTGTTTGGCGGGAATTCCGGGGACAGTAGGCGGGGCGATTGTAGATAATGTTGGGGCTTTTGGAAAATGTATGAAGGATGTTGTGAAAGAAGTGGAGATATTGGATATTGGAAATTGCCAGCCCGAGGCTGGTCCGCCTTGGGCGGAGAAATTGGAAACTGGAAAATTAAACAACAAAGAATGTCAATTTAAATATCGTAGTAGCATTTTTAAAGAAGAAAAAAAATATATTATTTTAAGCGCTGTTTTAAAATTAAGCAAAGGAGATGAAGCAGAAAGCAGGAAAGTAATTAAAGAGTATTTAAAATTAAGAACAGAGAAACAGCCGCTTGAATATCCAAACGCTGGAAGCGTGTTTAAAAATCCTGTTGTTGACGATAGTCATTTGGCAAAATTAATAAAAGAATATCCAGAGCTAAATAAAATTGCTAAAAACAACACCATTCCTACTGGGTGGCTGATAGAGGAATTAGGATTTAAAGGCAAAAAAATCGGTGGAGCAATGATTTCAGAAAAGCATTGTAATTTTATTGTTAATACTGGCAATGCCAAAGCGGAAGATGTTGTTATTTTGATAAGTTTAATTAAACAAAAAATTAGAAGTAGATTTGGCATTCAGTTGAGGGAAGAGATTGAGTATGTGGGGTTCTAATCATTTTAACATGTAAACATACTAACATTTTAACAAAATCTTCTGCTTAATCTTTTGGAATGGGACAGTTTTAAGTATGTTAAAATGACAGGAGGTTGACATATTTTTCATTTCATATACAATGCAAAATCAGATGTTCTTTTAAAAATAAACAAAATTCACCAGTTATGAAAGCTTGGTATTGTTTATTCTACGCTCTCTTGAGAGCGGTTTGAAAGCGGGATTTATCAATAGTTTTGCATGAACCCCTGTCAAGACAGGGTAGAATTTCAATAACAAATTTCCATGACTGGTGAATTCGAGAGGGATTTGCTGGTATTATAAGTATAGAAATTTGGGGTGAACGAAATGAAGAAAGACAAAGAAGAACAAGAACTGGCTGATAAATTGTCTGAGCTTTATGAAAAAGCAACGACAAAAGAAGAATATGAAAAGGTCGTCAAAGAAGGAGGGGAAATAAAAGTTGTGATAGGAGAAGATCCTGATATGAAAGTATCAACTCGGCTATCTTCTTGGTGGGCGGAATATTATCTTCATCTGAAGTTTCCGACCTCCTCTGCAGATGAAGATAGGCACGACTTTGCGTTTAAGATAGAGAGTATCTATACCTATCTTACAGACCCTGACAATAAAGTAGCTCTGCTTTATTTAGAATCAGTAATCTGGAGCAATCTATTAGACGATCAAAAACAAGCTGGTCAACTAATAGATAAGATGAACAGGATTATCTCAAGCGAGAAAGTTTCACTCGCTTCAATCCTGCGGCACATTAACTCCAGAGGATTAAAGAAAATGGCGGAAAAAAATTGGCTTGAAGCTGTGGAAATCTTTAGTGAGATTGGAAAACTTTCACACACAGAACTACAACGACCTGAAAATTTGAGGCATACTGGTAATATTATTAATAATATGGGTACCTCAAAAATTCGAAGTGGTTTCGATGTCACCGGAGGTATTAATGACCTATTTGAAGCCAAATCTTTTTATCTTCGAGAAGATCAACCATCTCAAAAACATTTAGAAGGACTAAGGAATCGGCTCGGAGAAGCAACAAAAAAACTGGAGGAAAGGATGAAGTAAGAGATTATTAATGAGGCAATAATGACTTTGTGAATCGCAAATGAGTTGCCTCTTCTTTTTTTGTCTGAAAAATGATAAAATAAGCGGAGTGACAAACGAACTACAGCGTAGTTTGTTATTTGTTGAAGTTTTATAACATACTCCGCTTCGCTCGTGTGTCACTCCTGTAAAAACTCTGATAAAAAAAATCTATGTTTGGTCTTCTTGAAAACCACCAAAATCTATATTCCTGGTTTCCGAAAATGGAAAAAACCACCTTTGATGTTTCACTGGTGCATTTTCTATTGATGTTCGGATATAAGCTTTTCTCGCTCTATTATCCGTTGTTTTTAATTTCTATCGGATTTTCAATAATGAATGTGGGAAGCATTTATCTTCTTACTTATTCTGTTATTGCTATTTCTTCCGTAATAATAAATTATTATATCCACAAATTTAATCCGTCAAAAGTCGCGGCGTTTGGAATTTTTGGGTATGGGATTTTTGCGTTACTGATGATCGTAAGCCATAATTTAACAGTTTTTTATATCGCTCAAATAATCCTTGGTTTTTCCGCGGCGGCATGGCTGGTATCTTTGAAATTAATTTTAATGAAGTCTGAAACAGACAGCCATAGCCGAAGTTTTGGATGGTTTTATTCAATGCCTCATTATGCCGCGGCGTTTGCTCCAGTAATTGGAGGAATTGTTATTTGGAAATTTGGTTTTACGGGTGTTTTTGTTTTGAGTGTTATAATTCAGTTCGCGAATACAATCTATGCTTATGCGAGGTTGAATGGAAATTTGACATCATCCCGTAGGCGACACGTTGACGTGTCGCCTACGGAAGTATCATCCACAATAAGTATAAGAAAAAATTATACCAAGATTTTTAATATCATAAAACCCGACAAAACTTTCATTGTAATTTTAACTTCTCTCTTTGCAGCTTTAATTTTAGTCGGGATTTACCGCGCCTTTTTTGTTTTATTTTTAAAAGAGTTGCATTTTTCTCAAGAGGAAATTATTAGATTTATTTCTTTGGCTGCTATAGCTTATTTACCGCTTTCAATAATAGTTATAAAAATAGTTGAGAAATTTAGAGATGCAAAAACTATTAGTGGAGGAATGACATTAGAGGGGTTAATAACCATTATGCTTGGAACTTTTGCCAGTGTAGTAAATTTAATAGGAATGTTTTTTGTAATGGTAATTAGCTCACTTAGCGCGTTGACAATGGAAAGTGGAAAAAGCGCTTTGCTTTCCAAGAAGCTTAAAAATTATCAGGAAGAAGCGTCAACAATAGATACAGTTATAACAACCCTTGGTCCTGCAATTGGCGCTCTTTTTGGTGGCATTATGATTTTTTATATCGGATTTCAAAACACTTTTTTGATTGCGGGGGTAATTGTGTTTTTATTAGGATTGATTTCGTGGTTTTATAAATTGAATCATAAATTATGAAATGTCATTGCGAGGAGGCGATAGCCGACGAAGCAATCCCGTGGCTATATGCGAGGAACTTAGTTACGGGATTGCTTCGTCATTCCGCTACGCTATCGCTCCGCTTCACTCCTCGCAATGACAGTAGGTCTTGATAAATTCAAAATATATGCTATTATAAGATATGTAATTAACTAAAATAAAAACAATGAATATCATCATCAAAGGTACTAATTTGGAGCTTCATAATGATTTAAAAGAATATGTTAATGAAAAAATCGGTGGATTGAAAAAATTTATTGAAAATGACAATATAGATACGAATAGTGTAATAGCCAGAGTTGAACTTGCAAAGACCACACAACATCATCGGCATGGAGATATTTATAAGGCGGAAGTTAATTTACAATTTCCGGGAAAAATGATTAGGAGTGTTGATGAAAGCGATGATATTTATAAATCAATTGATAAAGTGAAAGACGAGCTCAGAGAAATGATAAATAGTTATAAAGACGAAAGAACCTCAAGAATAAGAAGGGGAGCAAGAATGATAAAAAAATTGAAAGGAATTTCTCCTTTAGCGTGGGCAAAGGGCGAGTTTAGGAAGTTTAAGATTAGGAAGGGGAAATAAAAAAATGGACATTAATGTCCATTTAATAATTGTTTAAAGTTTATTTTTTCTTGTATTCCTTTTCTTTTAAAAACCATTGGTATGATTTTTTTAAGAACTAAGATTATTATGTCTATATTTTCATAACCCTTTATTTTTTCGTCTGATTCTGTTGGTGTAAGCTGCCGTATAGTTTTTTCTGTAAGCTCAATTTCTTTCTTAGATTTTAAAAATTCTAATGTTCTTTTTCTTAGCCCGTGTTTTTTTATGAATCGCAAGAAGGTTAATGTTTCTTGCTCTATGTTTGTTTTTGTTCCACGAGGAAATTTCCCAGATATTTTATGAAATAAAAACATGAACTCTCTGTCTATTTCTAGCATAATTTTTTCCCTCCTATCTTCTTAATAACTCAGATTTTAAAAATTGTCAAGGGGTAGGAATAAATATTGTGGGAACAGATTTATAATCCGTTTCTAATGTTTTGAAAACAAACAAAATTGTATTATAAATCTCCTTTCTATAAAAACGAAAAACGAAATTTAAAAACAAAAAGAACTGTTTACCAGCCTGTCTGGCAGGCAGGCAAAACAGTTCTCGCAATGTTGCTTTATAACTTTATAAACTTTTTACTTTAAACTAATGAGTATCTTAACCAAAATCTTTGGCGATCCAAACGAGAAAGAGTTAAAAAAAATCCAGCCGATTGTTGAGGAGATTAATAAACTGGAAGAAAAATTCCAGTCTTTTTCTGATGAAGAATTAAAAAATCAAACTGATATATTCAGAAAAAGAATAGAAAAAGGCGAAACACTTGATCAAATTTTGCCCGAAGCTTACGCTGTTGTTCGAGAAGTTTCCAAAAGGGTTATGGGGCAAAGGCATTACGATGTTCAGCTTATTGGCGGAATTGTTTTGCATCAAGGTAATATTTCCGAGATGAAAACCGGTGAGGGAAAAACGCTTGTTTCAACTTTGCCTATATATTTGAATGCTCTTACCGGAAAAGGAGTTCATCTTGTAACTGTGAATGATTATTTATCCAAGAGAGACGCGAATTGGATGGCGCCGATCTATCATTTTTTAGGATTAAGTGTTGGCGTAATTCAGCATGATGTGTCATATCTATTTGATCCGCAAACAAAACCGGATGAAAATGAGGTTACAGTTGAAATGGAGAATTTAAGAGAAATTCAACGCAAAGAGGCTTACGCGTGTGATATAACCTACGGAACAAACAATGAATTCGGTTTTGATTATTTGCGCGACAATATGGCGGTTAATAAAAGCCAGATGGTTCAGAGAGAGTTGAATTACGCGATTGTTGACGAGGTGGACAGTATTTTGATTGACGAAGCGAGAACGCCTTTGATCATCTCCGCGCCGGATACGGAATCAAACACAATGTACCAGACATTTTCACGGATTGTGCCGAGATTAGAGAATGAAAAAGACTATACGGTTGACGAGAAAATGAGAGCAGTAAGCTTGACCGACGAGGGAATAGAAAAAGTAGAGGGAATGCTTGGAATGAAAGATATTTACAGTGAAGGCGGAATAATGTTTGTTCATCATCTGGAGCAGGCGTTGAAAGCGGAGATATTATTCAAAGGAGACAAGGATTATGTTGTTAAAGACGGAGAAGTTATTATTGTTGATGAATTTACGGGACGAATGATGCCGGGGAGAAGATTCAGCGAAGGGCTTCATCAGGCGATAGAAGCAAAAGAAAACGTAAAAGTTCAAAGAGAGAGCAGGACTCTGGCGACTATAACTTTTCAGAATTATTTTAGGATTTACGGCAAACTTGCGGGAATGACGGGAACGGCCGTTACTAACGCCGAAGAATTTTCAAAAGTTTATAATTTGAATGTCATAATTATTCCTTCTAACAAGCCTATAACAAGAATGGATCGCGTGGATTCGGTATATAAAACAGAAAATGGAAAATTCACAGCGTTAATTCGTGAAATAAAAGAACGGCATAAAAAAGGACAGCCTGTTTTAGTTGGAACAATAGCTATTGATAAGTCAGAACTTTTAAGCGATATGCTTAAAAGAGAGGGTATTGAACATAATGTTTTAAATGCAAAATTCCACGAAAAAGAAGCGCTTATTATTTCTAATGCCGGACAAAAAAATGCTGTTACGATTGCTACTAATATGGCGGGACGTGGAACGGATATAAAATTGGGAGAAGGAATTGAAAAAACAGGAGGACTGTGTATTTTTGGGACTGAAAGGCATGAAGCGAGAAGAATTGACAATCAGTTAAGAGGCCGATCCGGACGACAGGGCGAACCGGGAGAAACGAGATTTTTTGTTTCAATGGAAGATCATGTGATGCGGGTTTTCGGTTCGGATAAAATGAAAATGATGATGGACAAGCTTGGTATTGATGAAGATATGCCAATTGAAAATTCTTTTATTTCCAAATCAATTGAGAGTGCGCAGGGAAAAATTGAAGGATATAATTTTGATATTAGAAAACATGTTTTGGATTATGACGATGTAATGAACAGGCAAAGGGAAGTGATATACAAAAAACGAAGAGAAATTTTGGATGTAACAAAGAATATAGAAAAAGCGGAAAAAGAGATTAGTAAAGATAATTTTCCAGAGCTTCTAAAGCTCAAGGATAAAATTCTGGAAATGTTTGAAAATCAATCGCAATATATTGTTTCAATACATAGCGCTGAAAATAGAAGCGCTTGGGATATAAAAGGGATGCTAGAAGCAGTTCATAAAATCGTATCTGTTAATAGCGGTTTTGAAAATAAAATCAAAGAAATTGTAAATTTAGATAAGCCGGATGAAGAGGCTAGAAGTTTGGCTACAGAACTGATTTTTGGAGTTTTGTCTGATGTTTATAATAAAAGAGAGGATGAGATTGGCTATGAGGCTGCAAGGCAGATAGAAAAAATGGTTATGCTTCGAAGCATTGATATGCTTTGGATGGAACATCTTGATTCTATGGACAGTCTTAGGGATGGGATAAGCCTTCAGGGCTACGGACAGAAAGATCCTCTAGTTGAATACAAAAAAGAAAGCTATCGCATGTTCCAATCTCTTCTCGGAGCAATTGAAGAAAATATACTTTCCGCGATATTTAAGGTTCAAGTTGTAAAAAAGGTTGAATCTCCGATGGAAAGCAAAAATATTTCAACAAGCGGAGGCGGAGAAGAATCTAGCGCGTCAACTCCGGAAACTGTTAAAAAAATTGGCCGAAACGATCCCTGTCCTTGTGGAAGCGGGAAGAAATATAAAAAGTGCTGTATGGGGAAATAGTCATTTTAACATATAAACATCTAAACATTCTAACAAAAAATCTGTCATTCTGAATTTAGTTCAGAATCTATTGTCTATTATGTTTAATCTTGTGAAACAAGTTAAGGCAAAACCTATAATTTAAAAGATTCTGAAGTAAATTCAGAATGACAATACATATATATTTGACAATTAAACAATTCTAATATAAATTTAATCTTATAGTATATAATTACTTTCTACTTTACAAACTTTATAACTTTTTACTTTATAACCCTGTTCTATGTCCAGTAAAAGAAAAACTCTCCTAAATTTTATACTCATAATACTTTTGGCGGTAACAACCGCCTATATTGTTTATCCAAAAAATCAAGGAATAGAAATTCAGGATTACGGAATTAATTATTCTAATGATCTGAAATTTCGCTTAGGTCTTGATTTGCAAGGAGGCACTCACCTTATTTATCAGTCCGACTTGTCTCAGATTGAGGAAAACGAAAAATCAACAGCCTTGGAAGGAGTTCGCGATGTTATTGAGAGGAGAGTTAACGCTTTTGGAGTTTCTGAGCCGATTGTTCAGACTACGAAAAAAGACCGCCTTATAGTTGAATTAGCAGGAATAAAAGATGTAAACCAAGCTATAGAAATGATCGGAGAGACTCCTCTTTTGGAATTTAAAGAAGAAATGACAGAAGAGGAAAAAAGTAGTCTCAGAGAACAATTAAAAGATTCAAACATCCCGGAAGAGTATCTGTCGCAGTTTTTTTATAAAGGCGCTGATCTTGGAGGAAAACAGCTGGATCGGGCAGATGTTATTTTTAATCCCAATACTTATGAGCCTGAAGTTCAGCTTCAATTTAACAGTGAAGGAAAAAAACTATTTGCTGAAATTACAGAAAGAAATGTAGGAAAAAAGGTGGCAATATATTTAGATGGAATGCCAATTAGCATTCCGGTTGTAAATGAACCAATAACTGACGGCAGAGCTGTTATCTCCGGCAGTTTTTCTATAGACGAAGCCAAAACTCTGGTTCAACGATTAAACGCTGGAGCTTTGCCTGTTCCCATAAAATTAATAAGCCAGCAAACCGTTGACGCTAGTCTGGGAAAAGATTCAATTGAAAAAAGTATAATTGCGGCATTTATAGGATTCGCGCTGTTAAGTTTGTTTATGATTATTTATTATAGAATTCAGGGGATTATAGCTGTCATTGCTTTGATCATTTACGCTTTATTGGTTTTATCTATTTTTAAACTTATTCCTGTTACGCTTACTTTATCAGGCATAGCTGGCTTTATATTATCTATCGGTATGGCAGTTGACGCTAATGTTCTTATTTTTGAAAGGATAAAAGAAGAAATTAGAAAAGGAAAGCCTGTAACAATTGCCATTGAAGAAGGTTTTGCCAGAGCATGGAGTTCAATTTTTGATTCTAATGTTTCAACAATTATAACTTGTATAATTCTTGCCTATTTTGGCACAAGCATAATTGAGGGATTCGCGATAACCTTGGGAATTGGAGTTGTTCTCAGCATGTTTTCCGCTATGTTTATAACAAAAACTCTTTTAAAGATTACAGCTATGACAAAGTTGAGGAAAAATCTGCGGCTTTTTGGGGTAAAGAAGTAATAATTGTCATTCTGAATTTATTTCAGAATCTATCGTCTATTATAATAAGCAGACCCATAAATCTTCAGACATTTTGACTGGTGTGAAAATGCAATTACTATATAGAAAAGAAATAATTGTGTTTGCGTTTTAGATGAAAGATAATACTAAATAATATAAATTAAATCTAAAATACAAAAGATCCTGAAACAAGTTCAGGATGACACCATGTTTTTTTTATTACTAATTTCTATACAACTAATTTCATTTATAGAATACTTATATGCTAAAAATAATCCAACGAAGAAAAATTTGGTTTGCGTTTTCACTAATTTTAATTTCTGCAAGCATTGCGGCTCTTTCGGTTTGGGGGCTAAGACTGGGAATTGATTTTACTGGCGGAACCCTGATGGAATTTAGTTTTGAAGAGGAAACTTTGAATAGCGAAGAAATAAAAGAGGCGCTGAAAGATTTGAATTTAGGAGAAGTTAATGTTCAATTCTCTGGCAATGATAGCGTTCTATTAAGATTTAAAGATGTTGATGAAAATACTCATCAGGAAATCATTAAGGCTCTGGATCTTGCAATTTTAGGAGAAGGCAGGGAAGAAGAAAATAGTAATAATTCAGAAGGAAGCATCGAAGATATAAATGAAGAAGATATAGGTATTGAGAACGAGCCGATTAGCGGTATAAGAAAAGCAATGGCGGCGGATGAAGTTGAAATAATAAATGAAACAAATGAAGCTGAAGAAAGCGGAATTGAAGTTATTACGGATTCCGGCGAAGAAATAAATATTGAAAGCGAAGAGATTGATTTAGAATCCGCTATTGCGGCTAATGAAGAAAGTTCTAACATTAAAGAAAAAAGATTTGATTCAATCGGTCCCGTAATTGGAAATGAACTAAAGTCAACTGCCGTAATCGCGATTGCCATAGCTTTAATCGCGATTGTTCTTTATATAGGATGGGCTTTCAGAAAAGTGTCGCGGCCGGTTTCAAGTTTTAAATATGGAATTATCGCGACGATAACCCTTTTTCATGATATCATAATTACTTTGGGCGTTTTTGCTGTTCTGGGTCATTTATATAACGTTGAAGTTGGCATTCCTTTTGTGGCCGCGCTTCTTGCTATTCTTGGTTATTCCGTAAATGATACGATTGTTGTCTTTGACAGAACTCGTGAAAATCTAATAAGATCTGGATCTGATGATTTTGAAAAAGTCGTAAACAAAAGCGTGAACGAAACTTTAATAAGATCGTTAAACACTTCATTTACCACGCTTCTAGTTCTTATTACTCTTTATTTATTCGGCGGAGAAACTATAAAATATTTCATTGTCGCTCTTATAGTCGGAATTACCGCTGGAACCTATTCATCTATATTCATTGCCAGCCCGCTTCTTGTAACTTGGCAAAAGTGGAGCTTGAGAAGGCAAAAGTAATTGGAAATTTATTACTTTTTATTTGTTGGCTCCAGTCTCCTGACTGGAGCCTTTTGTTTAATCTCTCTAAATAATTCTAATATACATAGAATTTACGCATTTCAATCTTATCACGCTTTGTTTGACACTCCAAACATGTAAATCTTAATACAAATTATAGCTATAGCCTCTTTTGATGCGGCCGCACTGAAAGAGGCTATAGCTATTTTTCTATGTTTTATATTTATTTTTGATTGACTTCTTTGTTTGGTGTGATATTATTTTAATAGAAAATGAGTAACAATTTAGTAACCTAACCTTTGGGCTTTTTGCTTGGAGTATGGTTTAAATCTCGTCCTATATAGAAATGGCTTTCTAGCCAGTACTTTGTAGGACGAGTCTATACTCGAAAGGGTATAGTGATAGCACCGAAAGGGGCTATTAGCTGGCGGAAAGCTTTTTTTGTGAGAGTAATATTTTAAAGATAATTTTAAAAAGTATGATTGAATTTAGAGTAGAAAATAATCTGTTGATACTTATTTACGAACCTGTCGGTAATCCTGAGTGGATTTTTAAAAAACTAAGAAAACAAGAAGCAATACCGATAAAGAAAACTTTTGTATTCAAAAGAAAAGATTTATTTGAACAAAGTTTAGATAAAAATTTAGAGGAAGATTACGACGGACAAGCTAGATTCATTTTTGGCAAACTAGTAGAAGATAATTATTATAAAATTGATAGAAATAAGTTGGATATAAGCAAAGATGTATTTATTTACAAAGATATTAAGATTACTTGGAAATTTTTTATTGCATCAAGAGGAGTGTCAATTTTTAGAAAAATTGATAAACTACTCAACGAAGATATTTATATTGGAGGAGAAAAAGATAATCATATTCCAAAAGAAGAATTTAACAAAATGCTAGATGACTTTCCAAAAAAAGGTGAACTCGAAAAGTATGTTAATGCTCGGCTTAGCATTGTCTTGAAAAATTATTTTGATACAACAATTGATGGTGAAGAAAAATACAAAGACTATATGAATAAAAAAATCAGTACAAAAGGTAACGACATATCTAAGCTATTACAAAAAGGAGAATTAGAAAAATATAGAATTGTCCACGAAGAATTAAAAGAAATGTTAAAAAACGAAGATAAATATAATGAAAGACAATGGCAAAAAGAAATGCACAAGATAATTTTACTTTTATATCCTAAATATATAGATGTCTTTGATGAAGCTCCAGTAAAATCTAGCCACAAGAAAAACAAGAGATTAGATTATTTATTGGTAGATGCTGGAGGAAATATTGACATAGTAGAAATAAAGCTACCTGGGAAAAATCTAATAATTACAAAAGGTCTATACAGAAATAATTATATACCATTAAGAGATTTATCTGGAACAGTGATGCAAGTTGAAAAATATATATTTAACTTAAATAGATGGGGTGAAAATGGAGAGAAATATTTAACGAATAAATACAAAGATAGTCTACCAAAAAAATTTAGTATAAAAATAATTAATCCATGCGGTTTGATTATTATAGGAAGAGATGCCGGACTTAGTAAAGATCAAAAAAACGACTTTGAAGTTGTCAGAAGAAAATATAAAAATGTTATTGATATTTTGACTTATGACGACTTACTTAGAAGATTAAATTTTATAATAAGTCAGCTAGAATTGAGTAGTAATTAATTAATTTTTTAATATAAATAAATTTATGAAAAAACAATTTACATTTTTATCAATTTTGGTTTTAGCAGTATTTAATTGTTTTATGTTAGCAGGACAAGCAAACGCAGAAACAGAAGTTAGCGGAATTATTAATTCTAACACAACTTGGACATTAAATAATAGTCCTTATATTGTAATAGATACAGTTCAAATTCCAACAGGAGTTACATTGACAATTGAGTCGGGTGTGACTATCAATAAACCTACGAATGGCGACATGTTTTTATTGAATGGAATAATTTATGCCCATGGAGTTGTCGACAATAAAATTATTTTTGATGGTGGGAGTAATTCTGATTTTTTTAATGTTACTGGATATGAAAATGCATTTTTAGATTTAAAGTATTGTACAGTTAAAAATGGACTTATGTTTTGGCCAGGTGGTAATCGTAGTGGACATTTCTATTTGCAATATTCTGAACTTGCTAATTTAGCTGAACAATCAACGATTTGGTTTCCTACTGATAATATTGATATTAGTTATAATAAGTTTATAAATACTTATGGTTTTAGAATATATATTGACAATAATATCAAGGTTAACATAAAAAATAATTTTTTCTACAAAGGACATTCAGTTAACAATACAGGCTACTGGAATTTCTACATAATAGTTGAGAGTCAAGATTCATCAGAAGTCATAATCAAATATAATTCCTTTATTAATATGAATGATATAGTTTTAAAATTAGGATCTGATAGCATTAATACTTTTTCAGCTTCTGAAAATTATTGGGACACTCAAGATGTAAATGTTATTGATTCAACGATTTATGACAAAAATGATGACATTACCGTAGAAAATTATATAAATTATTTACCGATTTTAACTGAACCTCATCCCGATACACCAACTTTTACTATTTGCACTTCATGGATATATTCAAACTGGAGCGAATGCATAGACGAGAAACAAACAAGATCTATTATTTCATTTTCTCCTGATAATTGTATTGACGGCAATCCTGTCCTAAGTCAATCATGTCAAGTTGAAACTAACGATAAAGATAATACAGAAACTACGACACAACACGAGTCCGAAACAAATGAAAATAATCCTAATAGTCCAATTCCAGAAGGGGCAGTAATAAAAACTGGCAACAATCCGGATGTTTATATTGTAAAATATAAAAACGGAAAACAATTTAAAAGATTAGTTCTGAATCCGCAAGTTTTTGAAAGCTATGGTCATTTGAAATGGGAAGATATTTTGACGGTTAGCCAAAGTGAAATGGATTCTTTTATTGTTTCTGATTTGGTAAGAGTGGATGGACAAATAGATATTTATCAGCTTGTACCAAATGGCGATGTTGGAACTAAGGTTTTGTTAGAGTCAACTATTGGTTATGATTTGGATTTGGTTTATACGATTAATGGAGTGGATTTTGGGAATTATGTGATTTGTTCTTATGATTTTTATAATTGTTCTGATTTTGGAAATCAAGTAGATGCTCAAAGAATTTTTGATATTTGCGGTGGAATTAATAATGATATTCATAAACTTGATGGCGATAATAACGGTGTTCCGTGTGAATCGTCATCGTGGTCATATTAAATTAATTTTTTAACATAAATATATGCAAGAAGAACAAAAACAAGAGCAAGTTAAACATAAAAAGTGGTATAAAAAATGGTGGGGAATTTTAATTATTCTCATATTTTTACCATTTGTAGCTATTTGGTATATTTGGAAAAAAACAAACTGGAATAAATTTGTTAAAATTATATTAACGATTTTAATTCTTTTTTTTGTAATGATAGTCTTGTTAGATTCAAATAATGAAACTTCAGAATTAAAGAGCGAACAAACAGAAAAAGAAGATATTTTAAATACCACTAATTATGAAATTGTTGAAGAAGAAGATATTTCACATGCTCTTGCTAAACGATACAGAGTCAGAGTTGTTGTTAATAATAATCCCACTACTAAAAATCAAATTAAAGCAATTAGTGAAAAAATAGTTAATGATTATGAGGCAAAAAATGCAGATGCATTGGCTATTTTTTTCTACTTTGATAAAGGTCAAATTGACGGAGCTTACACATTAGCCAAAGCCGAATGGGCGCCTAATGGTGATTGGAGCCAAGCTGACATTGGAAAGGATCAAAAGCTAACTTATGAATTTACTGACTTTATAGATAAAGAAAGAATAGAAGAAAATCTTTTTGGATTAAGCGAGGAACAGAGAAAAGAAATTTTTAAAGAAATTGTTAAATGTGAAGACTTGGGATATAAAGAGGCTATGCGATATTATCATATAGGTTGTGAAGCTTGTCCAGAATTTATAGAAGTTGATATGTATAAAGAGATAGACAAAGAAAGGGAGCTAGCAAATGATTGTAAGAAAAAAATCGATATTGATAAAGAAATAATGTCGAAAATTTCAACCGAAGGAGTAGTAAAAATATGGACAATGCCAAAATCACCTTCTGTGCCAGATTGTTGTAAATAAATTTCTGTTGTTGGTTCAGGTCCCTTTCGCGGGAACTGGTTTGTAATTAGTTTCTAATATTTTCCAAATAAACAAAAATCTTCTTGTTGGTTCAGGTCTCCCGACCTGAACCAGATATTTCTTGAAAATGTGATTAAAAAAACAATAATAGTTCCTGCAATAAAGTGTATTATATTATAGAAACTGATTTGTAATCAGTTTTTTTGTTGAACTTCGGAGTAGAATATAGGCGCAAGCAGTTGACATATTTTATTAAATATGATATACTATTTTAGCGATATAAACATTAAAACTAAATTAATAATTAGAAATTATGGCAGAGAATAAAGAAAAAACAGGTGAAAATAAATTGGTGGCGATGGACTTAAATCGTCTTATTTTTGATATAATCAATGAACTCTCAGAAAGATCAGGAAGTATTATCACTAAGAGATTTAATCTTAATGAAAAGGGCGTCCGAACTCTTGATGAAATCGGGAAAGAATATGGAATAACAAGGGAGAGAGTAAGACAGATTGAATCAGAAGCCATTACAAGGCTTAAACATATAGGCAAGAGGCATAATATCGGCTTAATTTTTAATAACATAAGAAAAACCATTGAAGATCATGGCGGTCTTATGAGCGAGGAAGAAATAATCAAGCATTTGTTTAAAAATAAAAGTCGTGATAATATTAATAAGCAAGTTTCTTTGCTGATTTTGTCATTAGATGATAAAATTGAAGTAGCCAAAGAAACAAAGGCATACAAAAAAATATATTTTTATGAAAAAGAAAATTTTGAGAAATTTAAAAACATAATAGGGATATTAGAGAAATATTTAATAGAAAACAAGGAAAATTTAAGTTTTGAAAGAATATCAAACTTATTGAAAGATAAAGATTTTTCTTATTTTTCTGAAATGTCTATAAGATCTTATCTTGAATCCAATAAAATTATTTTGCGAAGCGTTATAGGCGAATGGGGACACCAAAAATGGCCTCATATTAATCCAAAAAGTATCAGAGATAAGGCGTATTTGGCCTTGAAAAAAATCAAAAAGCCTCTTCATTTTGTAGAAATTGCGGATAAAATAAATGAAATTTGGAAAAACAAAAAAAGAGCCAATAATCAAACTGTTCACAACGAATTAATAAAAGATAAAAGGTTTGTTCTCGTAGGCAGGGGAATTTATGCTCTTGCTGAATGGGGATATAAGCCTGGAACTGTGTTAGATGTTTTATTGGAAATATTCAATAAAGATGGCAAAGAAATGAGCCAGAACGAGATAGTTGAAAAAGTTTTGGAGAAAAGAAAGGTGAGAAAAAATACGATTGTTCTCAATCTACAAAACAAAAAATATTTTGAAAAATTGGCAAATAAAGTTTATAGGATTAAATAATTTTGTAATTTTTAATTTTGTAATTTTTAAATAATGATTAAATTTTTAATTTTTAAACCGTTTCTGATTAGCATTAAACTTCTCAAAATCAAAACACAAAAAGTTTTTTGAATTAAAAATTAAGAAATTATTTACAAAATTAAAAATTATTTTTTATAAATTATGCTAACATCTTCTTTTGTAATAGCAGAATCGCTTAAGGAAGCTCTTATTTTTTATCGTGAGTGGTGGTGGTTTTTTACGCCACTGGTTTTGTGGCCTATTTTTGAACTTGCATGGATTAGTTATGTGCAGGAAAAACATATAAGGAATATCAAATGGAAATTATTAGAAGTAAAAATTCCTAAAGAAATAGAAAAGAGGCCAAAAACAATGGAAGAGTTTTTTTCGGCCATATACAGCACCTTTGATGTTATAATAGATACTTTATATGATGTTTATTTAGAAGGTATTGTGGATATATGGTTTAGCTTGGAAATTGTAAGCATAGAAGGTGATATTCATTTTTATATTAGAACCCCGGTTAAATCCTTAGAGATGGTAGAATCTCAGATATATGCGCAATATCCGGAAGCTGAGATAAAAGAAGTTGAGGATTATGTAACTGATGTTCCTGATGATATACCGAGTAAAGATTATGAATTGTGGGGAGCTGATATGAAATTAAACAAAGAAGATGCTTATCCGCTGAGAATCTATAAAGAGTTTGAAGATCCAGCGTCAGGAGAATTTGTTGATCCGATTTCAAATATTGTTGAAGGGGTCAGTAAATTGCAGAAAGGAGAGCAACTTTGGATTCAAATTCTCATTAGAGCAGTTGGTGATGATTGGAAAAAGGAAGCTGATTCTTTAGTGCTTAAGCTTATTGGGAGAAAAGATAACAAAAATAAAAAAGGAGAAGGATTTTTTTCGCTTATTGTAAGTGAAATAGTTGATCTTGGAAGGTATACGATTCTTGGTTTTTTTTCACCGCAGAGTTTAATAGAAAAGGAAGATAAAAAAGAAAAAAAAGAAGAAATAAGCATGATGCTTCATCTTTCTCCGGGAGAAAAGGACGTAGTTACCGCTATAGAAAACAATACAAGAAGACCGGGATTTGAAACAGATATTCGTTGGATTTATTTATCAAAGAGAGATATTTTTGACAAAACAAAAGGGAATGCCATAGCGTTTTCCTATTTTTCTCAATTTGGTTCTCAAGATTTAAATAGTTTTGCTCCCGATGGAAAAACTAAAACAAGCGCCTATTATTTTCTTACTGAATACAGGAAAGCTTTGAAAAAGAGAAAAATTCTTAGAAGATATAAAAAAAGAGAATTTGATCAAAGAAGCTATGTTTTAAATACAGAAGAATTAGCAACATTGTTTCACTTTCCAACCATTGAAGTTAAGGCTCCTGTAGCTCCTAGGGTTGAAGCTAAGAAAGGCAAGCCGCCTGCGGAATTACCAATATGAGTATTTAGTATGCAGTATATAGCTGGAATACTAAATACTAAATACTAAATACTAATGTTATGACAGAAAATATTACATATTTTGCGAAAACTAACTTCAGGGAAAAGGAGTATGTTTTTGGCGTAAAGAAAGATGATCGTAGAAGGCATGTTTATGTAATCGGAAAAACTGGAATGGGAAAGACAAATCTTTTGGAAACTATGATAATTTCTGATATCAGAGCTGGAAACGGAGTTGCTGTTGTTGACCCTCATGGAGATTTGGCTGAAAAAATATTAAATTTTATTCCGGCATCAAGGATCAATGATGTTATCTATTTTAATCCGGCAGACGCAGACTATCCGATTGCTTTTAATGTTATGGAGCATGTTAATCCAAAATATAGGCATTTGGTTGCTTCTGGATTGATTGGAGTATTTAAAAAAATATGGGCTGATTCATGGGGACCGCGATTAGAATATTTGCTTAGAAATGTGATTTTAGCTCTTCTGGAATATCCCGGAAGCACTCTTTTGGGAGTGCCGAGAATGTTCATTGATAAAGATTATAGAAAAAAGGTGGTAAATAAGGTTTCTGATCCTGTTGTAAAAGCTTTCTGGCTTAATGAATTTACAAAATACTCAAGCCAGTTTACAGTTGATGCCATTTCTCCAATTCAAAATAAGGTTGGACAGTTTCTCTCCAGTTCTCTTGTTAGAAATATTATTTCTCAAACTCATTCTACTATTGATATGAGGGAAATAATGGATAATAAAAAAATACTTATCATAAATTTGGCTAAAGGAAAAATCGGCGAAGATTACAGCGCTCTTTTAGGGGCAATGCTTATTACTAAAGTTCAGCTGGCAGCCATGGGTAGATCTGATATTCCAGAAGAAGAACGAAAAGATTTTTATCTTTATGTTGACGAATTTCAAAATTTTGCCACAGAATCATTTGCAGGTATTCTTTCGGAAGCAAGAAAATATAAATTGAATTTGATCGTTGCTCATCAATATATTGGACAGCTTGAAGAAGAAGTTCGCGATGCTATATTTGGAAATGTTGGGACTATTGTTACATTTAGAGTAGGAGCCGCGGATGCTGAGTTTTTGGAAAAAGAATTTGAGCCTGTGTTTATGATGAACGATTTAGTTAATCTTACAAAGTACGACATATATTTAAAGCTAATGATAGATGGAGTTACTGGAGATGCTTTTAGTGCAACGACTTTGCCACCGTTAGGAGTGACAGAACAAAGCAATGTAGAAAAAATAATAAAAGTCTCAAGAGAAAGATATGCAAATAAAAGGGAAGTTGTAGAAGAAAAAATTTCAAGGTGGTCAGGAATGGATAATGAAGATAAAAAAATAGAAAATAATAATAACAAAAAAAGTAAAGAGTCTAAAGAAATAGGATCAAAAAATAATATAAATGAAATGGAAGAAAAAGAAATGTGGGACGCGGTATGCGAGATGTGTGGAGAAAAGATAAAAGTTCCATTTAAGCCGGATCCGGGAAGATCAACTTATTGCAAGAATTGTCTCGCAGAGGTTAGAAAGCAAGCGGCAGAATCAGTAAAAAATAATAAAGTTGATAAAGTTGATTTTGAAAAAAAAGAAGAAGAAAAGAAAATTTACCAAATAAAAAAAAAGGAAATTAAAGCAACTGATTCCAAAAATAGTTTTGTCGGGCGAGATGTTGATGAAAGAAAAGAAAAATCTTTCTCTATTTCTAATAATTTTCAAATACAAAAAAATAAGGAAGTTTCCGAAAAGTCGTCTAATGCAATAATAAAAGGTGATCCTATTCGAAAAAATGTTAGTGTAGAGAAAATGAATCGGTCTAATTATAAAGACTTGTCCAAAGGCAAAAATTTAGAAATTAAAGAAGGCGAAGTTGTGAAGTTTTAGCGGTCAAGCAAGGTGGAAATGTTTGACAAAAGTTTTTAATATGGTAGAATTGAATTAATAAAAGAATATAACTTAGATTATCTATGAAAACATTTAAAAATCAATTGATTTGTTGTTGCTGTTGCGAGTTGTAGGTCAGGTTGGTTTTTAAGTATTTAATTTTTTGTTTATATATTGATAAAAAAATCAACCCGTGAAGGTTGGTTTTTGTTTGTAAAGTTTAATTATAATTAAAGTTAACCAGAAAAAATGATTCATGAGAATGTTTTAAGTCTGATCGGCAATACGCCGATAGTAAAAATAAACAAACTTACAAATCCATGCGATGCTACGGTTTTGGCAAAACTAGAGGAATATAATATAGGAGGATCTATAAAAAGTGTAATGGCTCTTTATATGATTGAAGCTGCCGAGAAGTCAGGCAAATTGACCAAGGACAAAGTTATAATAGAGGCAAGTTCTGGCAATACTGGCATTGCTATGGCAATAGTTGCCGCGGTTAAAGGATATAGAATTACAATCATTATTCCGGAATCGGTAAGCATTGAGCGTAGAAAATTAATCAAAGCGTATGGAGCAGAATTATTTTTATCTTCAAGCGCAAAGGGTACGGACGGCGCGACTGAAGTAAAAAAAAAGATATTAACTGAAAACTCGAAAAAATACGCGGATCTTGATCAATTTAGAAATCCAGCTAATGTAATGGCTCATTATAAGATTACAGGCAAAGAAATTCTAAAGCAGACTAAAAGTAAAGTTGATATGGTTGTTATAGGCATAGGAACTGCTGGCACGGGAGTTGGAGTTTCAAAGTGTTTAAAAGAATATAATTCAAAGATTAAAGTTATTGGAGTTATGCCTGAGATAGGCGCGCGTATTCAAGGACTTAGAAATTCTGAAGAGCTTAAGCAAACAGACCTTTTTCAAAATAATGCTTTTGACGAGATTATTAAAATATCAAAAGAGGAAGTGCCGGAAACTTTTACTGTTTCAAAAATGCTAGCTCAAAAGGAGGGGATTTTAGCTGGAATGAGTTCTGGTGCTGCTATGTATATTGCTCTTCAAAAAGCAAGAGAACTAAAAAAAGGCAAAACGATAGTAGTAATTTTGCCAGATAACGGAGAAAGGTATTTAAGCACTGATTTGTTTGAATAAATTATTTTATTGCTATATTGTTATTTCGCCTCGTCGGAATCTCTCAGCAGAGGACTCCGACGCGAAAGAAAGATAAATAAATAGTATTTCTTGCCGGAGTCCTTATTAGAGACTCCAGCTGAATGAGATTATCTTTGCCTGTAAAATTGTTTGAAGGGAGCCGAATAAGATTTTTTTAAAACATCTTCTCAGACATCTTTTTTCCAATCGGAGTTTGTATAAAAAATGCGAAAAGCTCAACAGTAATTTTTCCGACAGTTTTATTAAGCGAGAGAAAACGGATGAAATTTTCTCCGCGTTTTTTTATTTTCAAAATATTTTCAATTTCTTTGCACCTATAATTTGAATTAACTATTTTTCTGGCAATATCTTTTCCGGAGAGGATAGCAAATTTTATTCCTTCTCCTGTAAGGCCGGAAGCAAATCCTGCTGCGTCTCCAGCGAGAAATATATTTCCAAATTCAAAACCTTGATAGTCGTAGTTTATTGAAAATGCTTCAAATTTTGCATTTTCAAGATTGAATTTTTCTTTGCACCAGCTGTCAAAATTTTCACGAAGTTCTTTAATCTTAAAATTATTATTAGATAAACTAGAATCATAGCCAGTTCCAACTGAAATTACATTTTTTTGCGGAAAAATCCAAGCGTATGAAAATCCAAATTTTTTAAAATCAATATAAAATTCAATATCAGAATATTCTCCCGGAATAATATATTGAAAGGCTATTAATACTTTTTTAGTTTTGATTCCTATTTTTTTTCTTACTGTTGAAGTGCTTCCATCTGCTCCAACGAGATAATCAAAATTAAATGTTTCACCTAAAGAAGTTATAACCGAATTATCATCCATTTCTTTAACCTGCTTGTTAAATAATATCTTTATTCCCATTTTACGCGCCCTATTTGCCATAATCTCATGTAATGTTTTTCTGTTTGTTGTCGCGATTATTGATTTGTTTTCTTGGATTGTTATTGATTGTTTTGCTGTAAACAGTTTTATTTTATTAAATTTTCTGTCTATAATCTTTTCTGGTATGCCAATTTCAGAAACATTAGGATCAATTCCGCCGGCACATATTTTATAGCTTATTTCAGGGTTTTTTTCGAGAATAATAATATTATATCGGCTTATTTTTTTTAATTCTATCGCAGTCGCAAGACCGGCTGGACCCGCGCCAATGATTATCACATTTTTAGTTTGCATTTCTTTTGTTTTTGTTATATTATTAATATTATAAGTACTTTGAATTACAAAACTTTTATAATTCGTCTGTTTAGCGTGAATATTAGTTCAATTAGCGTTTATTATAAGAAACACTAATAAAACTAATATTTACACGAAGATAACTAAAAATAGAATTTCGTAGTCCAAGGTAAGTATAACATTAATAAGAAATAAAGTGTAATTCTGGTTATTTTTTTAACTGCAGAGTAAAAGAAAATGCCAAGATTTAACAAAAAAGAAAGGAGTATATATCCTATGGATATTGAACTAACTGACCAAAATTTTAAGGATGAAGTAAGAAAGTCCGAAATACTTGTTTTGGTTGATTTTTGGGCTCCATGGTGCGGTCCGTGCCAAATGATGAGTCCTGTTATTGAGGAACTTTCCAAAGAATTTGATGGAAAAATAAAGATAAGAAAACTTAATGTGGATGAAAATCCAAATATTGCAGGAGAATATGAAATTTTAAGCATCCCAACGCTGAAAGTGTTTAAAAAAGGAGAAGTTGTTGAAGAAATGATAGGACTTCAGCCAAAAGAAATTTTAATAGAGAAAATAAATAACTTGATAAAAAATAACTAAGAAAAATTATGGCAAAAAAAATTAAAGTTGATCAAGAACTCTGTATTGGGTGCGGAGCTTGTGTTAATTTGTGTCCTGACGCGTTTGAACTGCAAGATGATGGAAAAGTTAATGTTGTAAATAAAGACGAGAGTAAAAAATGCGATTGTGAAATAGCAATAAATAGTTGTCCGGTTGGGGCGATAAAAATAGAAAAATAATTGTCAAATTGTCAAATTGCTAAATTGTCAAATTGTTGTGCGATAAACAATAATATGACGGATAAAGCAATTTAGCAATTTAGCAATATAAACAATGTATGATCTTATAGTTTTAGGCGCTGGTCCTGCTGGATTATCGGCGTCAATTTATGCTTCAAGGTATAAAATTAACCACATAGTAGTTGGTAATGTTTTTGATGGATCACTTTCAAAAGCGCATAAAATTGAAAACTGGCCGGGAGAAAAATCAATAAAAGGTTCTGATTTAATTATGAAATTTTATGATCACGCCAAAAGTTTAGGATTAGAAATTATACAGGAAGAAGTTGTAGAAATTAGCAAAGATGATAGCATATTTATCATAAAAACTAATTTGAGTAAAGTCTATAAATCAAAAGCAATTTTGATTACTCTTGGGACAAAACACAGAAAACTTAATATTTCGGGCGAGAAAAAGTTTTTAGGAAAAGGCGTAAGCTACTGCGCTGTTTGCGATGGCGCGTTTTTTAAAGACAAAACAGTAGCAGTTGCCGGTGGCAGTGATTCAGCGGCAATGGCGGCAGAAATGCTTTCCGAATGCGCGAAAAAAGTATATGTAATTTACAGAAAACAGTCGATGAGGTGCGAGCCGGTCATTTTAGAAAGATTAGAAAAAAACTCTAAAATAGAAATTATTTACAATACAAATATAACAAAAGTGTCAGGCGATAAAAAAGTTGAATTGATTGAAATTAATAATAAATATAACGGTGGCAATAAAATAAAATTAGACGGATTGTTTATCGAGGTTGGCTCTATTCCTTTTGTGGATTTAGCAAAAGGACTGGGAGTTAAAATTGACAAAAGCGGTTGTATTATTATAGAAGCAAGCGGCTCTACTAACATAGAAGGTATTTACGCGGCGGGGGATATCACAAATGGTTCCAATGGACTTCGCCAAATTGTAACCGCTGTTTCAGAGGGAGCGATTGCCGCGACGAGTATTTATAAGTATTTGAAAAAAAAGTAATTTTATAATTCTTGATGTTAAAATTTTTAAAAATTATAAAATTAAGAATTATTTTTTATCATTTTATATTTTGATTTATTTTTTACATAAAAATGTTGACTGATAATAGTAAGTTGAAGTATATTGTTGCTAACTGGAAAATGAATCCGGTTAGTTTTGATGAGGCGGATAATCTGATTAAGACAATTAAAAAAGGAATTAAAAAATCTGATAGTATTAGTGTTGTGATTTGTCCGCCTACCGTTTATCTTTCAAAAATTAAAGTTAATTCAGATTTTGAATTGGGCGTTCAAAATATCTTTTGGGAAGATAAGGGAGCTTATACAGGAGAAATTTCAGCGATGATGGTAAAAAATTTAAAGGTGAATCATATTATAATAGGACATTCTGAAAGAAGAAAATATTTAAACGAAACGGATGAAATGGTTAATCTGAAAGTCCAATCGGTGATAAAAAATAATCTTATTTCTATTTTATGTATCGGTGAAACAATAAAAGAAAAACAACAAGATCGGACAAGTGAAGTAATCATCACCCAATTAGAAGAAGCTTTGAAAAATGTTGAATTACAAGTTTTAAATTGTAACTTACAAATTGCTTATGAGCCAATATGGGCGATCGGCACCGGAGAAACACCGTCTGCAAATGAAATAATGAGTGCCTGTCTTTTGATTAAAAAAACTATTTCCAATCTTTATGGCCGTGAAACAGCGGAGAAAATTCCGATTTTATACGGTGGTAGTGTTAATAGCAAAAACGCGTTTGATTTTATTGATAAGACGGGAATGGATGGATTGTTAATAGGAGGCGCGTCACTGAATGGAAGCGAGTTTGTAAGGATTGTGAACTTGTTTGTGTAAAAAAATAATTTTTTTCCGTCATTCTGAACTTGCTTCAGAATGACAAATTTTAATATAGCAGTACAACAATTTAACAATTTAACAATAAAATCCATGTCACTAATTAAAGAAATAATTAAAGAAGCGCAAAAAGGAAAATATGCTTTTGGAACTTTTGACACTTCCAATTTAGAAGTGGCGCAAGGGATTGCGAGAGCAGCAGAGGCAAAGAATATGCCCGCGATGATCGGTGTAACAGAAACAGCTGCGGAGTACGCCGGGTTTTTACCATTGATGAATTTAGTAAAAGGAATTATAGCAGAGTCAAAAGCGGATCTAGTTTTACATCTTGATCACGGAAAAGATCCAAAATTTATCAAAAAATGCGTAGATGAGGGATTCAAATCTATTATGATAGATGCTTCTATGTATGAGTTGGAAAAAAATATAGAAATTACAAAAAATATTGTTGATTACGCGCATAAAAAGGGAGTTATTGTTCAAGCTGAGCTTGGAAAAATTCCGAGAATGAAAAATAGTACGGAAATAGGAACAACTCTTAAACAAATGGAAAAAACTGATCCAGACGAACTAGAAGAATTTATTAAAAAAACCAAAGTTGACACTGTTGCAGTAATCGCAGGAAATATACATGGGATGTATAAACCAGAGGGGAATCCTAATTTAGATTTAGATTTATTCAAAAAATTAAGAGAAAAAGTTTCAACACCTTTTATTCTTCATGGCGGGTCCGGAACGCCGTCAGAAGACATAAAAAAAGCTATATCTAATTATGGAATAGTCAATGTAAATATTGATACGGAAATCAGAGTTGCTTTTATGTCGGCGATAAGCGATTTTTGTGTTAGCGGACAGATGGTAACTGATCCGAGAAAGGTTTTGTCTATAGCGCGTGATTCAGTTCAAAAAAAGGTTGAAGAGAAGATAGAGTTATTTAGATGTGGGAAATAATTGCAAAAAATTGTTTTAAACTTTTATTTTATCGGAGATTTTTAGAAAAAATATTGTCAAATTGCCAAATTGCCAAAATAAGTAGGATGGCAATTTAACAGTTTGGCAATTGTTATTCATGCTCTACTTACATTTTTATAAAATATTCTGGTAAAACAGATAGAATTTATTTTAAATATTATGAACATAATAAACAAAATAAAAAAAGCGAATCTTGTCGGACGGGGTGGCGGGTGTTTTCCTACCGCGATGAAATGGGAGATGGTAAAAAAAGCGGCAGGAAATCAAAAATATGTGGTTTGTAATGCTTCCGAAGGAGAGCCTGGCGTTAAAAAAGACGGATATATTTTGGAAAATTTTGGAGAGAGGGCGATAGACGGGATAAAGATTGCGATAGATTTTTTGTCTGCTAGAAATAAATGTGGTATAAAAGGATACATTTTTATCAATCACGAATATTACAAAAATTTCGGTAAGAAATTAAATAAAATTATAGCTAACGACAAAAAATATAAAATAGAACTTTTCATCAAGCCAGATGGTTCTGGATATATTGGCGGCGAGGAAACGTCAATTTTAAACGCGATAGAAGGAAAAAGAGTTGAACCGCGATTACGCCCTCCATTTCCAACAACTAACGGTTTATGGAATTGCCCGACTTTAGTAAACAATGTAGAAACATTTTATAATGTTAGTTTAGCTGCTAGCAATGAATATCAAAAGAACAGATTTTATACTGTTAGCGGAGATTGTATATCTGTCGGTGTTTATGAATTGTCTGATAATTTAACGATAGAAAAAATATTAAAAAAAACAAATAATTATCCTAAATTTGATTTTTTCGTTCAGGTTGGCGGAGATGCCAGTGGAGAAGTGCTGAATAGCAAGCAATTAGACAGACCCGCTAGTAGCGCAGGATCAATCACCATTTATAATTCCAAAAAATATAAACCGAAAGAAATATTAAGAAAATGGATTAGTTTTTTTGTTAATGAGTCTTGCGGGCAATGCACGCCGTGCCGAGAAGGGGTTTATCGTTTAAATGAAATAATAAATTCTTCTGATATAAATTGGAAATTACTGGAAGAATTGTTGAATAATTTGGACGAAGCGTCTTTTTGCGGGTTAGGAAGCGTCGTGCCGGTGCCAATTAGATCATATCGGAAGAATATATTGAAATTCTAATCTTAGTTTTTTTAGTGCGAATATTGGTTTTATTAGTGGCTTCTATAATAAACACTAAATAAACTAATATTCACACGAAGTAAACTAAAATTAATAATTTTATAATCTACAATAGGTGAAGAAAGTAAAGATTAAAATTGACGATAGGGCAATAACTTGCTCTTCAGATAAAACAATTATGGAAGCGGCGAAAGGAAATGGAATAGAAATCCCGGGACTTTGTAATCATCCTGATTTTTCGCCGAAAGCGAATTGCCGGATTTGCGTAGTGGAAATTAAGGGAATGAAAAAGTTGATGACATCTTGTTCAACTAAAGTTCAAGGCGGGATGGAAATTTATACAAATACAGAACGGGTGAAAAAAGTCCGCAATTTGAATATTGAATTAATATTTGCCGAACATATTGAAAAATGTCCCGATTGCATTTGGAATGTCAATTGCGGATTATTAAAATTGGCCGAAAAATATGATATTAAAATCAAGCGGTTTAAAGATAGAAAAAGTGAAAGAAAAACATATAAATTTGCCAATGCTGTTGAAATTGACGGATCTCAATGCATTGACTGCCGTAATTGTCTTGATGCTTGTTCTGTTTTACAGAATATAAATTATTTGAAATTAAAAGGAAAAGGAGTTGATCAAGAAATTGTGGAAAATAAAAAAAATAATTCTTCTCTATCCCCCCTTGTCAGAGGGGATGGCAAGGTTGACTGTATTTATTGCGGGCAGTGTGCTGTTCATTGTCCTGTTGGTGCAGCGCAAGAGCAAAGTCATTGGGAAGAAGTTGAAAAGGTTTTATATGACAAAAGTAAAATTGTCATCGCGCAGTTTGCTCCCTCAATTAGGGTCAGCATTGGAGAAGAATTCGGCCTGCCCTACGGTAAAATCGCGACTGGCCAAGTTGTTGCGGGATTAAGAAAACTCGGTTTTGATCATATTTTTGATGTTAACTTCGGCGCTGATGTGACGACAGTGGTTGAGGCGAAAGAATTATTAGGAAGATTGAATAATTCCGACAAAAAAAGCGCAAAGTCAAAACTTCCGATGATAACTTCTTGCTGTCCCGCTTGGGTGAAATATGTTGAATTTTACCATCCGGAATTAATTCCGAATTTAACAACTGCTAGATCACCGCATATTCATTTGGGCGGAATTATCAAAACATATTGGGCGGAGAAAATGAATGTAGATCCAAAAAATATAGTAGTTGTTTCTATTATGCCTTGCACAGCCAAAAAATTTGAGTCCTCAAGAAAAGAAATGAAAATAAAAGGAATGTTCCCCGTTGATTATGTTTTAACCACTAGAGAATTTGCGTGGATGATAAAAAGAGGGTGTGTTAATTTCGCTAAAATAAAAGGAGAACAAGCGGATCATCCACTGGGAGAATATAGCGGCGCGGCAGCTATTTATGGCGGAAGCGGGGGAGTAATGGAATCAGCTTTGCGAAGCGCGCGGTTTTTTGCTTGCGCTGGCGATAAGAAAAAGGAAAATAAAATATGCAAATTAAATCTGGACTTTAAATCTGTCCGCGGACTTGATAACGTGAAAGAAACAGCCGTCTCTGTATCTGGTGCTAAATTGCGCGTTGCTGTTGTCAACGGTATCGGCAATATTGAGCAAGTGCTGGAAAAATTAAATAGCTACGATTATATTGAAGTAATGGCGTGTCCCGGAGGGTGCATTGGCGGCGGCGGCCAGCCAATTCCAACAACAGATGAAATAAGAAAGAAAAGAATAGCAGCGCTGTATAAAATTGACAAGAATAAAAAAATAAGAGAAGCGCATCGAAATAAAGGAGTTTTAGAAGTTTTGGAATGGCTGAAGAAACAGGGGAAGTTAGAGTATAGCGTTTTGCATACGGAATATAAAGAAAGGAAGTAACTTGTGAATGTCATTGCGAGAAATGGAATGGAGCGATAGCGTAGTGGAACGACAAAGCAATCCCGCAACTATGCACGAAGAATTTAATCACGGGATTGCTTCGTCGCCATTTCATTCACTGCGTTCATTCAGTCTCTTCGCAATGACAGATTATAACTTTTTATTTTTAATTTACAACTATGCAATATCTAAAAGAAAAAACATTTGAACAAATTAATATCAGTTCTATCACGCAGTTCGCGGGATTGGCGAGTATGGCAATATTTTTGCCATATTTGATCCATATCCAATGGATAACGGGACCAATCGTTAATGCAATTTTAATTTTAACTTTGCTTAAATTCGGATTTCGTAATGCGATTGCTATTGCGGTAGTTCCAAGTTTAATGGCTCTATCTGGCGGACTTCTTCCGGCAATTCTAGCGCCAGTCGTTCCTTTTATTATGATCGGCAATATGATCTTAATTCTATGCGTGGATTGGTTCTATAATAATTTTAAAGATAAAACAAAAGGATATTGGATAGGCATAATAGTCGGAGCCGCTTTGAAATTCTTATTTTTGTTTTTAAGCGTCAATATGATCAGCGGGCTTTTAATCAAGCAGGAGCTGGCAATAAAAATCGCCCAAATGATGAGCTGGCCGCAATTTTATACAGCGGTGATTGGGGGAGTAATTGCTTGGGGGGTTTGGAATAAAATTAAAATAAAAAATTATGGATACACACAAGAGAACAATAGTTAAAACAATTACCTGGAGGATGATCGCGACTTTGACTACGGTGATTGTGATTTATCTTTGGACCGACAATTGGTCTATTGCTCTTGGCTCTGGCTTGGTCGCAAATGCCTTGAAAACAATATTTTATTATATTCATGAGAGGCTGTGGAATTTAACTGATTTTGGGAGGCAGATAAAACAATAATTATTAATTAACAAAAAACTATGACAAAAATTGCAATTAATGGTTTTGGTCGGATTGGGCGGCCAGCGTTGAAAATCGCGTTGGAGAATTCTAATTTGGAAGTTGTTGCAGTTAATGATTTAACTGACACAAAAACTTTGGCGCATCTTCTGAAGTACGATTCCAATTATGGGATTTATGAAAAAGATGTGAGTTATGACGAAGAGCATATTATAATAGACGGAAAAAAGATTAAAGTATTCGCGCAGAAAGATCCAGAGCTTTTGCCATGGAAAGATTTGGAGGTGGATGTAGTTTTAGAATGCACGGGATTTTTTAGGGATAGTGAAGGCGCGGGAAAACATTTGAAGGCGGGAGCAAAGAAAGTGATCATCTCCGCTCCAGCGAAAAGCGAAGAGATTAACACTTTTGTGTTAGGCGTCAACGAAGAAAAATATAATCCAGAAAAAGACAATATAATCTCCAACGCTTCCTGCACGACAAATTGTTTGGCGCCAGTGGTAAAAGTATTAAATGACAATTTGGGGATTGAAAGGGGATTTATGACCACAGTGCATAGCTACACTAATGACCAGAAAATTTTAGATCTGCCTTACGAAGGCGATTTACGCCGAGCGCGAGCGGCGGCAATGTCGATTATTCCAACAACTACAGGAGCAGCGAAAGCGGTTATCAAAACTCTTCCCGAATTAGAAGGAAAGTTAAATGGGATAGCAATGAGAATACCAACTCCAATTGTTTCTATTGTTGACTTTGTGGCTACTTTGAAAAAATCTACAAACGCAAATGAAGTAAATAATTTATTCAAGGAAGCGGCAGAAAATAATCTCAAAAATGTTTTGGCGGTCTCGGAAGAGGAATTGGTTTCAATGGATTTCAAAGGCAATAGATTCTCCTCTATTGTTGATTTGCCATTAACAATGGTCAATGAAAATCTGGTCAAAATTTGCGCTTGGTACGATAATGAATATGGTTATACTTGCCGATTAGTGGAAATGGCGGAGTTTGTGGGAGGGAAATAATTCGACACAGAAGAACACAGACTAAAGGCGCAGACTAACACAGATAGGAAATTAAAAATAATCAGTGTTCATCTGTGCCTTTAGTCAGTGTTATCAGTGTGCCATTAAATAATTAGCAAAAAAACCATGAAAAACACAATCCAAAACCTCACCAAAGCTTTTGTTGGCGAGAGTCAGGTAAGGAATAGGTATACATTCTACGCTAAAATTGCCCAGAAAGAAGGGTTTGAGCAAATTTCGGAAATTTTTCTGCTTACTGCGGAAAATGAGAGAGAGCATGCTAAGTGGCTTTTTCGTTTAATTAATGAATTAAAAAAGAAGAGCGATGAAAATTTAGATGAAATAAAAATAGAAGCGGATGTGCCGACAACGCTGGGCGATACGGCGGAAAATTTGAAAGCGGCAATTGCCGGAGAAAATTTTGAGCAAACGAAAATGTATCCGGAGTTTGCCGATATGGCGGAAGAAGAAGGGTTTACGAAAATCGCCGCGCAAATAAGAGCGATTGCGATTGCGGAAAAACATCACGAGGAAAGATTTAGAAAATTACTGAAAGAAGTTGAAGAAAATACAGTATTTAAAAAAGAGAAGAAAGTTTATTGGGTTTGCCGAAAATGCGGTTATGTTTCTGAGGCTAACGAAGCGCCAGAGAAATGCCCGTCTTGCAATCATCCGCAGAGTTATTTTGAGGTTGAGTGCGAGGAGTATTAAGCAGATAAGATATTTTATAAAACATAATATATTTAATAAAGAAAGAAGATATTAAATTATGATGGATAAAAAATTAAAAATCGGGTTGATTTGTTTAGTTGCGCTTTGCGTTGTCTTAGTTGGAGCTTGGTGGATTTTTCTAAATAGCCAAAAATTGAACAATCAGCAAGAAGAAATGGGGACGCCAAACTTAACTTATACTATCTCTGTTTGCGAAGAGTCTGAACCAAAAAATGAAATAGTGGAAGCATATAATAATAAAATATCTTTTGATATTGATTATGTGGCTACAAACTGTGATAATAATAAACTTCAAATGGAAAAAGATAGAAATCTAATAAAGCTTTTATTGCAAGGAGAAATCTGTCGTTGGAGTATTAAATGTTATAATATAAAAGGAGAAATAGCGCCTTTAAAAAATGATAGATATATATTAGAACTACATAAAGTAGGATCTGAAACATTTGAAACATTCAGAAAAGAAGTTTATCTGAATTAGATTTACAACTTTCAACTTTATAAACTTTTTAACTTTTAACTTATATTTATGCCACACACATGCAAAAATCTTTTAATTCGCTGTATGGATTTTCGGCTTTATAAAAAAACTAAAAAATGGATTGCCGAATCGGATTTATTTGAGGGCGGATTTGATGTTATTTCAATTGCCGGGGCTGGCAAGGAATTGGTTGACGGAAGCGAAGAAGTAAAAAATAATTTAATGAAGCAGATTGGTATTTCTGTTGACATTCATCAAGCGAAGAAAATTATTCTTTTCCACCACAGCGACTGCGGCGCTTACGCGTTGGATTATAAATTTAGTTCTTTAGAAGAAGAAAAAGAAAAGCAGTTTGAGGATATGAAAAAAGTTAAAGAAGTAATTCTGGAAAAATATCCGGAAGTGAAAGTGGTTTTTGTTTGGGGGGAGTTAAAGGATGATAACGGAGATAAGATTGAGTTTGAGGTAATTTCAACTTAAATCAATTTTAATCTTAGCTTAATTAATTTTATAAAGAAGATAAATATGGGTTTTGCTATTATTCCTGTTATAGGTCTTTTACTTACCTTGATAGGAATTTATAAAAGAAAAGAAAATTATGGTAAAATGTTTCTTGTGATTGGAGTTTTGTTTTTATTGTTAACTTTGTACATGGTTTACACTGTTAAATTTAAGATGACAAAAGGATTAGAATAATTTTGGTTTATGAAATTAATTAAAAAAATTAAAAATTTAAAAAATAAAAAAATTCTCATTAGGGTTGATTTTAATGTGCCAGTTGGGGATGATGGAATTGTGGATAATAAAGAAGATTGGAGAATTAAAGCGGCGTTGCCGACGATAGAGTATTTATTGGAAAAAGAAGCGAAGATTATTTTGATAAGTCATTTGGGAAGACCGGAAGGGAATCAAGAATTAAGAATTAAGAATCAAGAATATAGTCTAAGACCTGTAGCAGAACGGCTTGAAGAACTGTTGGATTGTAAAATAAAATTTATTGATGATTGTGTTGGGGATAAGGCAAAAGATGCTGTTGAAAAAATGCGGGCAGGAGAAATTATTTTGTTGGAAAATTTAAGATTTTATAAAGAAGAGAAAAATAATGGCGAAAAATTTGCGAAAGAACTATCTAAACTCGCAGATATTTATGTAAACGATGCTTTTTCTGTTTCGCACCGCGCTCACGCTTCTATTTCAGCTATTACAAAATTCTTGCCGTCTTACGCTGGATTACTTTTGGGAAAAGAAGTAAAAATATTATCTGACGCGATAAACAATTCAAAAGGGCCAGTTACCGTTATTATCGGTGGAGCAAAGGTAAAAACAAAAGTGCCCGTAATCGAATATTTAATGAATAAAGTTGATCATATTTTGGTCGGAGGAGTTGTGGCAAATGTGATATTAAAAGCAAAGGGGATTGATACCGGAAAATCTTTAATGGATGGGATAGATATTAAGGAGGTAAGAGAAATAAATCTTGGAAGCAATAAATTATATGTTCCAGTTGATGCGGTTGTTTACAATTCTAAAAGCAAAAAAATTTCTTTGCAGGCAATAGGAAAAGTCGGAGATAATAAAATACTTGACATTGGAACGGAAAGCGCAAATTTGTATTCAAAAATAATATCTGATTCTAAAACTATAATCTGGAACGGGCCGATGGGAATGTTTGAAGACAAAAATTTTTCTTTTGGCACAAGGGAAATCGCAAAAGCTGTTGTAGAATCAGACGGATATACTATAATAGGAGGAGGAGATACAATTATGGCGCTTGACCAGCTTGGTTATTTAAATAAAATGGATTATATTTGTACGGGCGGCGGCGCGATGCTTGAATTTTTGGCAGGAGAAAAATTGCCAGGATTGGAAGCGCTGGAATAATTTATTATGGATTTCAATATGTACTTTCTCCCCTGATAAGGGGAGGCTAGGAGGGGTTTGGAGAATCACAGAATTATAATTTAAAATTGAAAAGTTAAAATATCTTCTCAATTTTCTTTTGTAGTTATGACTCTGCCAGTATCCAATCCCCCTTAATCCCCCTTATCAGGGGGAAATAAATGTGTTTGTAAAATCTAACTTGTATTATAAAATGATTTTTAAATTTATCAAAAAGTTAGAAAGAAATATTTACTTAATGTCAGTTTTTTTGCTTGTTCTTGTAATATTATTTTTATATTTATCACCTGTTTTATTCGGTATGGTTTTGATTATTACCGCTGTGCCGCTGTTTATCGGTTTTTTTAGCTTCAAAGATATTTTTGGATCATTGAAGAAAATGGTTTTAATTCTTTTTATTATTGGGATTATATCTTCTCCGATAATTGTTGGAAATGCAATGGAAAAGTATAAGATGAACAATCCAGAGTTGATTATTGACAGAAATCATCCAGAAATTATTAGAATGACGGAGGATTTTAAGAATTATTCTAATAATTCAAGTAATTTATCTTATGTCGCGGATGAAATTGAAAGTTATGTTCATAATCAAATACCTTATCATATTTCTAGTTTTTATTATCCAACAACGGATAGAGTTATGAATCTTATGTCATCTGATTGCCGCGGACGGGCTTTGGTAGGGTATGCAATTTTGAAGAATCTAGGGTATAATGTATATATAACAGGAGGGTTTGCCGGCGGAACGCATGCTTGGCTGAGAATATATGAAGAAAACGCCAGTTCTTCTGAAGTTCGAAACAGTATTTTAAATGACACAAGTGATGAGATGGGCATAAAATTTTATGAGTCTATGACAGTTCCGTATGTTGAAAAAGCTTGGGTAATATTTAATGAAGATAATACTTATTGGAGTTCTTCCCTAAACCAGCTTTATACAATATTCAGATATGGGTTTAATATGGAAAATTTGCCGATTTTTCTTCTTACTAACTTATTTTTTCTTTATCCAATATTTTTGATCGGTATCTGCTTATTTGCTGTTAAAAGAATCAGAAATTTGTGGAGTTACTTCTTAATGCTCTCTGGAGCCGTATTAGTTGTTTTAATCAGTGGACTTTGGGGAATGTTTACTTTAACAGTTTTGCCTTTGCCAATTATGATCGGAAGCGGGCTGTATATAAGGTGGTTAAATTATAATTTTAAATAGTTTATCGCGTCGGAATTATTGATGGTTTCATAGTCCCGATAGGGCTGTGGAACCCAGAATGCAAGCTTTCAAATATAATAACTAAAATATATGGAACAAGCACAAGATTCAGAGAATCAAAGCAATCATTAAACAAGTATAAAAATTAATTCATAAAAAATATTATGAAAAAGCAAATAAGCAAAACAAAAATAACAAAACAAAAAAAGAAGCAGCAAAAGCGCCTGAATGGGAATATTTATTTTGAAGTAATTTTAATGATAATTCTTATTCCGCTTTTTTCTTTTTTTGTTCTTTCTGTTTTTGGAACAAATAAAATTTACAAGGAGCATTATCTAAAAGACAGTAAAGATGTGAAAATATTAACTGATAAGAATATTTATAACTTAAATGACGAAATTGTTTTAATTGTTAAAAATAATTCAGGAGAACCTGTGTATTTTGAGCCTTGTGAATATTTGAATAATTTTGAGAAAAAAATAAATGGAAAGTGGGTTGCAGAAAATAAAATTATAAGCAATAAAATCTATGACGAACATGCTTTTGATAAAAAAAATAGCGTTATCAAATGTGAAATAGATTTGCCGCAATCAGGCAAAGGTGTTTATAGAACTGTTGTTAATGTATATTATAACTGTGGAAAACCTGGTTACGATACATGCAGAAGTTTTGAAACTTTTTATTCAAATGAGTTTGAGGTGGAAGAACGAATTAAGAATTAAGAATTAAAAATAATGAATAAAATCAAAAAAATAAAAGCGCGGGAAATTCTTGATTCTCGCGGGAATCCGACTGTTGAGGTTGAAGTTGTTTTGGAAAATAAGATTAAAGCTGTTGCCGCCGTTCCTTCCGGAGCGTCAACGGGGGAATTCGAAGCTTTGGAATTGCGGGATGGAGATAAGTCAAGATATAGCGGCAAAGGCGTTTTGAAAGCTTGTGAGAATGTTAATAAAGAAATTGCAAAAGCTTTGAAAGGACAGCCAGTTACTGCGCAGAAAAAAATTGATAAAATTATGCTTGATCTTGACGGTACTGAAAATAAATCAAATTTAGGAGCAAACGCGATTTTGGGGGTATCTCTTGCCTGTGCCAGAGTCGGAGCCGCGGTGACGAATAAACCATTATATAAATACATTGCAAAAACTTACCAATTACCAATTACCAATTACCAATTACCAATCCCTATGTTTAACATTCTAAATGGCGGCAAGCACGTGGATAGCGGACTTTCGATTCAGGAATTTATGATTGTGCCGAAAGGTATAAAAACAACTAAGGAAAAAATAAGAGCTGGAAGTGAAATTTTCCATAATCTTAAAAGCATTCTTTCTGCAAATGGGTATTCAACTGGGGTTGGCGATGAAGGAGGTTTTGCTCCCAAGTTGGATAGCCATGCTCAAACCTTTGATTTGATAAGCAGTGCTGTTAAAAAATCAAATTATGAATTAAGAAAAGATGTTTTTATTGCTATAGATGCTGCCACAAATTCATTTTTTTCTTTGGATGATAATAAATATATTTTAAAGCCCGAAAACATTTCTTTGGATTATCAAAGATTAATAGCATTATATTTGGAATGGATTAAAAAGTATCCATTATTTTCGATTGAAGATGGATTGAACGAGGAAGATTGGAATGAGTGGAAAGAAATGAAGAAGAAATTAATTGCAGAAAACAGTAATTTAATGATCGTAGCGGACGATTTAACCGTGACGAACACAAAAAGATTGCAAAAGGCAATTGATAATGATTGCGCTAATGCGATTATTATTAAGCTTAATCAAATCGGAACTTTATCTAAAACAATAGAGTGCGTTAAAATGGCGCAAAAAGCTAAATGGAAAATTATTGTTTCGCATAGATCTGGCGAAACCTGCGATGACTTCATTACGGATTTAGCTGTTGCCGTCGGAGCGGATTTTTTGAAAGCGGGATCATTATCGCGAGGAGAAAGACTGGCGAAATATAATCGGCTGATGGAGATTGAAAATGAATTGGGATAAGTGATTATTGTGAAAAATATTATAGAAATTTAGAATGTTTGATTGTAGTAATAATTACCGTATTGTTCTATTGCCAAATTGTTGAATTGTCATTTTAACTTGTCATTCTGTCCGCCAGCTGGCGGATCAGAATCTTTCAATGGTTACGATAAAACAAAATCATTGAAACCTCAAAACAAAAGAAACGAGCTGCCTGCCTGCCGGACAGGTTGGCAAACTCGTTCCAGGAATGATGGTTTTAAAAATTAAAAATTAAGATTTATTTACAAAATTACCCGCCCAAGGCGGACCAGCCTCTGGCTGGAAAATTACAAAATTAAAAATTATTGTTTATGAAAAAACCAACAAACATTCTAATAATCCTTGATGGCTGGGGAGTTGCTCCGAAAAATAGGGGTAATGCCATTGAATTGGCGAAGAAGCCCTTTTTTGATAATTTAGTAAGAAAATATCCTTCTACAATGCTTAACGCGACTGGGCTTGCTGTGGGACTTAGCGAGAATGAAAGAAGCGGAAGCGAGGCGGGGCATTTTAATATAGGTGCTGGAAGGATTATAGAACAGGACTCGCAAATCATAAGAGAAGATATTGAGTCGGGAAAATTTTTCAAAAACCCGAAAATTTTAAGAACTATAAACCATGCATTAGTGAAAAAAAAGAATCTTCATTTCATCGGACTTTTATCTGAACTTGACAGTCCGCACAGTGATCCTGATCATCTTTACGCTCTTTTAAAGCTTGCGAAACAAAAAAGAATAAAACAGGTTTATCTGCATCTTTTCACGGACGGAAGAGATACTTATAGAAAAAAAGCCTTTTCTTTTTTAAAGGATTTAAATAATAAAATAGAAGAAATAGGAATTGGCAAAATTGCTACTATAGGCGGCAGATATTATGGCATGGACAGGGTTAAGCACTGGGATAGATTGCAAAGAGCGTATGATGTAATGGTTTTGGGAGATGGAGCTAAAAGCAATTCAGCGGAAGAGGCAATTGAAAGCTCTTACAAACAGGGCTTAACTGATGAATTTATTGTTCCAACGGTTATTATGGACAAAAAAAACAAACCCATGGCAAAGATAAAGGATAATGATGCGATAATATTTTTCAATGTTCGCGGAGACAGGGCAAGACAGTTCACAAAATTATTTGTTCTTGATGATGTGATTGGGTACGAAAACAGGCCGCATAAGCTTAAAGATATTTTTGCTTGCACGCTGACTGATTTTGGCCCGGATCTTCCTGTGCAAGTGGCTTATTCTTCTCAAGAGATTAAAAATACCATTCCATCTGTGTTGAAAAATTTGAAGCAGCTTTATATTTCTGAATCGGAAAAATATCCCCACATAACATATTTTTTAAATGGCGGGCATAAAAATCTTGTTGATAAGGAAGACAGAGAAAAAATTCCATCACCAAATGTTTTTTCTTATGACCAACAGCCTGAAATGTCGGCAAATGATATTACAAAAGTTATAACTTCAAATATAGAGTACAGCGTGTATGATTTTATAGCCGTAAATTACGCGAACGCTGATATGGTTGGGCATACCGGCAATTTAAAGGCGACTATAACAGCGGTAGAATTTTTAGACAAATGTTTAAAACAGGTAATTGAAAAGATTTTAGAAAGCGGAGGGACAGCGATTATTACAGCTGATCACGGCAATGCTGATGAAATGATTGATTTAAAAACAAAGGAGGTTATGACAATGCACAGCAAAAATCCAGTTCCGTTTATCATAGCTAAAAATGGATACAGTCCGGAGAAATGCAAATTAAGGCGCAACGGAATTTTGGGAAATGTAGCTCCGACATTGCTTGATGCTTTGAATATTGAAAAACCGAAAGACATGGTTTTAGGAAGTTTGATTGAGAAGTAAATTGTTATATTGTTATATTGTTATTATTTATCGGGTTCAAAATGACAATAATAAAGCGTAGTGTCCTTTGCAACGGCCGTTACAAAAGACACTACTCTTTTATTATCAATACGCTATGATCTTTTTGCGGTTTAATTTTCTCTTTGTGTTTAACATCTTGTGTTTTTTGGGCGCGGGAAGGAATTTATAAATATAAAAAAGCAGAATTATGAAAACAAAAGAATCTAAAATTATTCTAAAGGGGACCGGTGCAAGTGTGGGGGAAGTTGAGGGAGTGGTAAAAGTTGTAAAAGATTTAGATTTCTCTTCTGCTGAATTCAAAGAAGGTGATATTTTAGTGACTAGAATCACAAATCCTTCAATGATAATGATAATAACAAAAGCTGCCGCTATTGTTACTGACATAGGAGGTCTGACTTCGCATCCCTCGATCGTTTCTCGTGAGCTTGGGATTCCTTGTGTGGTTGGAACAGAAAAAGCGACTAAAGTTTTAAAAGATGGGATGAAAATTAGAGTTGATGGAAAAAAGGGCGTTATTTATAAAATTTAGAAAAATGATTAAAAATCAATCTTATAAAATAAGCAAAAAACAAAATGAAATTATAGATAATTTTCTTTTAGCTAACAAAAATTGTATTTCAACAATAGACACAAGAACAGTTTGGCCTGCTAATGTTTCTCAGATAGAAGCTTATTTTAGTGATATTTATTCAAAAATATTTTTTGAAAAATTTAAAAATAATCCAAAGGAATTTGAAAAAGCGTTAAATACACTCAGAATGTTTGCTATACATAATATGTTGCATCATTCAAAGGTTGCAGGATTAAAAGTGCTTAAGAGATTTGAAAATTATCCTATAACTCAAAAAGAAATAGTTGATTTTATAGTTTTTATGCTTAATGTTGCCAAGAAGAAATCAAAAGAAAAGTTATTTTGCTTAAATGAAAACTATAAAATATTAGACAATAAAGAAATAAAGGAAATAAATAAAAATTTAATATGGACTAAGTCTTCAGATTTAACGGCAAAAAAAGAAATAGGTAGTTTGATTGTTTCTTTGGATAGTTTAATTTGGTCGTTATATTTTGATCCATATAGATCTGCAGGAAGTGAAATTCACGGTCCATATTTAGTTGGTAATTATTATATTTTAATCAGAGATTATTTTGATATAAATCCCAAAGAAATTTGGCTAATCAAAAACAAATATTCATCAGTTAAAATATATCTAAAATATCCTAAAAATATTGGAATTAAAATAAATTTTATTGATCAAGTTAATTCTTCCAAATCGCTTGGAAAAGAGCTAATTTCTTTTTCAATATTAGTTGATGGGAAAAATGTAGTTTCTTTGTCAGAGATTAATTCTCTATTTAAATATTTTTCTATTTTGACAGAAAGTCAATCGCAGAAAGTCAATAAACTTACACCTCAAAAAATTATAAAAAAAGGAGCAGAGATATATTATTATTCAAATAGAGATTTTTTCAAATATTATAAAGAAGATTGGAGACCTTCACAGGAAGTATACGACAGAATTGATAATTGGGGTTTAAAATTTTGGAATCAATATAAAAATAGCGAAAAAGTGTCAATAAACTTTTTTATGAAACTTTTTGATCCAAGAAATGATTTTATTGGATGAGAAAATAATTAGTAATTTATAATTAAAAAGGAAAAATTATGAATCAAGAGAAAATAGGATCTGAAATTTTAACAGAATCTCAAACAGAACAGAAAGAAAAAGAAGAGCCGTGGGATACAAAAATTATTTTTCAACGGCACAGTGAATATAAAAAGGATCCGAGAGATGAATGTTATTGGAGGATTGAAATCACAGGTGAGAAGAAACAAGATTTAATAAATTTTCTGATAAAGAAAAATGTTATTGAAGAAGAAGATCGAGAAAAAATAGAAAACTCAGAATTTATTGAAGATGAGTTGATAAAGCTTGTAGATGATGGAAAATTATTAAATTCTCCGGAAGAAGAAGATTTCTTGAATTTTCTTGTAGAAATTGAATTTGCTGAAAATTCAGAGAAAGCCAAGGAAATGTTTAAAGATTATATAGATAATAATAGAAATTTTAACGAAGTAAAAAAAGAAAGTGATGCTGGTTCGCTTACTGACAAAGGTAAAGAATTAACCAAAGAAGCGACACTGGAAAGATTAAAAGAAATTACCGCAGAGAACAAGCCGGCTGATGTAATTTTTCTTTATAGTCCTACTGAATGGATGGATTGGCGAGACGAGCAAGGATTTGCTAAGGGTTTTGGAGGCCGCGGAAAGGAGACGACAAAAGTAATTTTAGATACAATTTCTTCTGAGATGAAAGAAAATACGGAATTAGGAAAAAAAATCAAAGAAAATATACGGATTACGGGAATTGGACCAAATGAAAAATTAAGGGAGTTAGATATTTTTTATATTTTTGATGCGCCAAATCCAAAAGCTTACATAAAAGCATTGCATGAAAAGTTTGGCAAGGAAGATTGGTGGGAGCCTTATTATAATATTGTTGAAGAGCTTGAGGACTTAAGAAAGGAGACAAAAGCCGAAGGACCAAAAGATCTTGCTGAAAGATTTAAATTGGTCATAAAAATGATGGAGTTATACAATAACAAAATAAAAAAAGAAGATCAGGAAAGAAATCTAGTTATTTGGATGATTAGTCATATGGAATTGATCCGTTCTTTTCTTCAACATCAATTAAAAGCGGGTAAAGATGTGGAGAATTATGTTCCTGATTATAATGAAAGTCTTGATATTAATATTTCTCCCGATGGGAAAATAACGACGAAATTTAAAGGAAAAGAATATGAAGTTAAGACGTAAAAATACTGGTATGCTTGCAATAAATCACAAATCATTTCCCAAAATAGACGCATTTATTAAAATAATGTGTCTGTTTTATAAATTTGAAAAAATATTGAAAATAGGTTAAAATAAAAGTATAAATACTTACTATAAAATAAAATCTATGTATGACATTATAACAATTGGC
>JAGLXN010000079.1 GCA_023132875.1 Candidatus Parcubacteria bacterium | reverse complement strand
TACGCTAAATTCTATACCCGATACGGCGTATCTTCAGAAGTTGTTTCAGACAGCATAATTCTAAAAGCAGGAATCACTGAAACAGGAACAGAAGAAACAGCAAACAAAGAAACAAAAGCACAAACAGAAGATTCTAACAAAGAAGAACCCGCGCCAGAAACTGAAGACAACAAAGACCCTGAATCTTCAAATAATACCGGATCTAACAAAACAAACCCCTCTAAACCATCCTCATTCATTTTCACCAAACCTCTTAAATTGGGTTCCTTTGGAACTGAAGTAACCTATCTCCAAAACAAGCTTAAAGAATTAAATCTTTTTTCAAAGGATATAGAATCTAATAACAATTTTAATCTAACTACTGAAAACGCAGTTAAAGAATACCAAACATCAAAAGGAATCTATCCCTGCGGCATAGTAGGCCCAAGAACAAGAAAAGCTTTAAATAACGAAGAATTCATCACAAACAAAGATTACAAGTTCACCCAAGATCTTAAATACAACGATAAAAGCGAAGAAGTAAAACAGCTTCAAACAAGACTAAGAGACCAGAACTTCTTTCCTTATAACATTCGATCAACCGGTTGGTTCGGATCAGTTACGCAAGGAGCGGTTAATATCTTCCAGAAGTTCTATGGCTTGATCCAAAGCGGGGTTGTTGACGAGGGGATGAGGGAGGTTTTGAATGGATGATGGTTTAAAGTGAAAATGATTTTGTTGGCTCCATACTCCTGTGTGGAGCCTCTTGGTATTTTGTCTGAATATGTTTTTATTATAAAATTTTATTTGTAAGATAATTTTACCGAGAGAACGGGTTTGCCAGCCTGTCCGGCAGGCAGGCAAACCGTTTCTAATATTTCCTATTTTATACCAATCTTAAATAATCAATGAAAATCAGAATAAGTAAATAAACTTAATTTTCAAAATATAAGAAACTGGTTACAAACCAGTTCCCGCGCTAACAATATAGCAATTTAACAATGTAACAATTTAATAAATATGAAACAAAAATCAATCGGATACATTGAAATAATAATAGCGGTTTTTATTTGGGCGATATCAAGCGGGATTATTGTTCGCTGGATAGATCAGAGAGCAGAAATTATTTATGGAGTTGGAGCGATGGCCGGCTTTATTTTTGTTTATATTTGGCTTGTTTTAAAAAAGCAAACGAAAAAAATTCCTGAATCATACTCAGATTGGAAAAGTCTTGTCTTAATAGGTTTATTTATTGGATTGAATAATGGATTGTTTTTTATAGCAATAAAAACAACTACTATCTCTAATGCAACACTTACCCACTATCTTGAACCGATTTTGTTAGTGCTCATTTTCGCGCCTATTATTCTGAAACAAAAAATAAAAAGAAAACATATTTTTGCTTCTGCAATAGGATTTGCTGGATTGTTGGTGATGTTTGGATCTCAAATAAACAGCGCTGCGTTAAATTTTGGAGTCTTGTTAGGATTAATGTCAGCAGTGTTTTTTGCTTGGCATACGGCGATAGAAAGCAAACTTGCTATAACTACAAAAATTGATCCGTTAGTTGAAGTCCTTTATAAAAATGGCGTTCCTGCTTTGATGTTCACGCCGTTTGTAATCAGTAAATTTGCTGCTGGCGGAATAGGATCTGATGATTTGAGCAAGCTAATATTTTTTGGGGTGCTGGTGCTTGGAATATCATTTGTTTTACTTTACAGGGGACTAGCAAAAGTTTCAAGCCAAAACGCCTCAGTAATCTTCTACGGCGAACCAGTTGGAGCGATTATTTTAGCGTGGATAATTTGGGGTGAACAGCTAAGCCTTAGTATTATAGCAGGAGGGGCTTTGATCTTGGCGGCTGGGTATTTGGCTGTTAGGAATAAATGATAAAATATAAATTGTGCGTCTCTTTGACACTTTTTAAAATTATGGAGTTCTGACGAGAGTCAGGAAAAAATATCACAATTCTTTTGAAATTCATCAATCTTGCGAAGCTTCATCCTCGCTTTCACGAGGACTCCAATATCTAGACCTTCAAAGTTTATAAAATTATGCAAAAAATATTGTTTATTGAGATATAGAAACTGTTTGAAAACATTCGTGCCTCTTGACATTTCGTTGGGAGGTGTTATTTTTATTTTAATGGGTTTCATAAAAAATGGTTGCCTATAAGTAGCGCTTAAAGCGTTGCGGCTTTTTGAAAGATCAAAGAGTAGAGTTCTTTATGGGAGGAGAGTATGCCAGAAACAGAATTAGAGTTAGTCCCAAAACCAACAAATGAATGTTTACGGGATATGATTACTTTGGAAGCATTTGCTAAAATACTTGAAGAAGCAGGGTGTGATTTGCAAACGGGTCTATCCATAGGTCTTGAACCCCCTGATATGGTTAAGCAAAAAATTGCTGACGGGAAAGCTGCAGAGGTATGGGCAGCATTCGTTTGGCGTGGCAAGGATGATAGAGTCAGATTTGATCAAAAGCGCGGCGATTTGAAGTTTTGCCGAGCTGTCGTGGCCGAAAATCGTGCCAGAGGTCATCCTCAGCTTATTATGCAGGAAGAGCCGGGATCAACAAGTGCTGTTGTAGGTCATATTATTGCCGAAACATTTAACGGTATCGTAGTGGTCAGATGGAATGCCGGAATTGACGGCGAAAATTTCTGGGAGATTTTGCCAAGCTCTTTGTCAAAAGGAGAATTGGCAGGCGAGGAAGCGGAACCTATCGCGGTAATTTACGCCAACCATCAAAGACTGGGCAGTCTTGCCAGATTAGGCGCTGGAATGGCAGTTTATGAAAAGAAACTGTCGCAACTGCCCGAAATTAAGCAAGACAATCCGGACTGGGAAAATCAAGTATTCACAAAAGAAAATCGTCCACTTGGGTACAAAACCCATATGGCTATATTTGATTTTTTCAAAGAAACTGATGACTGTCGATCCGGACTGGCTTTACTTAAAGTCTTGCTTGGCAGATCAGATGAAAATATCAGGAAGGTCATGGATCTTATGGGGTGAAATTAATTCACCTCTTTTTTTATCCTCATTTTATCCATTTGACAATTTTGAAATTTGACATTATATTAAATAAACAGTAGACAGTATTAAGTATCAAGTATTAAGCTTGATAAACAATATTTAATGTTGGCTGCTTGATAATTTCTAAATTATTATAAACGACATTTTGTCATTTCGTGGGAGTGGCAGCGACGAGAAATCTATAAACTATATCAAACGCATTTTATTCTGTTTTTAGATCTCTTCCCGAATACTCGGGACTGATGCTCATTTTGAGATGACAATTTAAATAAAGTTTTGTGACTCAAAATACTTAATACTTAATACTAGCTACTTAATACTAATCACATGCAAAACGATTTTTCCCAAAACCAAAATAATTCGCAGGAAGAGCTTGAACTGAAAAAGAGTTTGTCTAGCGCGCTGGCAAAGAAAATAGACGTGCTTGCTAAATTATACAGAGAAAAAAAGATTTCTTTGGAAGAGATCTCTCTTATTTTGGGCATAGAAAAAAGCGAGGTTAGCCTTATTTTTTCTCAAAAAGGGCTGATGAAGAGAAAAAGGATTTTAGTTGGAGGCGGAGCTGGATTTATCGGAAGCAATTTTATATACCATATGCTGGAGAAATATCCGCACTATGAGATTATAAATTATGATGTTTTGACATACGCGGCAAATATTGAGAATTTAAGAACGGCCGAGAAAAATCCCAATTATAAGTTTGTTCAGGGAGACATTGCCGATTATGAAAAGCTGGAAGAAATTGCGAAAGAAGGAATTGACGCGATTGTAAATTTTGCCGCGGAAACTGCCGTTGGAAGGTCTGTTCACGGGAAAGCGGCTGATTTTATCCATTCCAATGTTGTCGGAACCCATACTCTTTTAGAAATTGTAAAAAATTACAAAATTCCCAGGTTTGTTCAGATTTCTACGGATGAAGTTTATGGCACGGTAGATCTTGACGAAGACAGAACATTTTTTGAAGATTCTCCGTTTTTGCCTAATGTTCCTTACGCGGCGGCAAAAGCCGGAGGCGATTTAATGTGCCGGGCATATTTTAACACATACAACGTGCCGGTTATCGTTACGCATTGTTCAAATAACTATGGCCCGTATCAGCATCCGGAAAAACTTATTCCATATTTCATATTTCGCGCGACGAACAATCAGTCTCTTCCTATTCATGGCGACGGCAGGCATGTTCGCGATTGGATCTATGTCAGAGATCATTGTGAGGCTATTGACGCGATTTTGCATAAGGGAATTTCCGGAGAAATATATAACATCAGCGCGGACAGTGAAAAACCGACAATTGAAATCGCGAAATTAATTTTAGAATTAATTGGAAAGCCGCATTTGCTCATAAACCATGTTCCAGACAGGCCTGGAAATGACAGAAGATATTCCATAAGCGCCGGAAAAATTGGAAAAGAGCTTGGCTGGACTCCATCGCATACTTTTGAAGACGCAATGCCGAAAACAATTGAATGGTATCAGCATAATATAGACTGGGTGGAAAAGATAAAAGAAAAAGATCAGGAATTTACGAATTATATATGATCATCCTAACATATTAACATCCTA
>JAGLXN010000078.1 GCA_023132875.1 Candidatus Parcubacteria bacterium | reverse complement strand
TTCATCCCATTTATCCAACATCCAAAAACAAACTATCAAAGAGCAAAATCATTTTAACATAATAACATTTTAACATTTTAACAAAAACTAAACACGACTTGTTAAAATGTTAGTATGTTAAAATGTTAAAATGCTAAAATGGCTATCAAACACATTAAAACTCCCATCAGAGGGCTTAATCTATATCTAAATAAAGTTGTTTCCGATGAAAGAGGAAGCTATTGCGATATGGCTCCGGGCGGAACTGAAAATGAACTTTATGCTGACGGCATTAAGCATATTCACGCTTCAATAGCAACAAAAAAATTTATTCCAAGAGGAGGCCATTATCATTATAAGCTGAGAGAAAATTTTTTCACGTTAAGCGGAACGGCTCTGTGGTATTTTTATGATTTTAATCAAAATTCTCCCACTTATGGGGAAAGCTATGCCGTTATATTGGGACATGACGAACTTGGTGTTGATGTAGGAATTCCGGAATTTACAATTTATAATAATTCGGCAGCCCAAATCGCGATCTCTCCCGGCGTTTATCATGTTTTTTGGCCATTGACCGATATGGAAACAGTCGTTGCGGGGACAGGATCTACTGAATATGACTCCGAAGATTATAATAGGACGGAAATCAAAGATGTTCCCGGGGCGATTGAAACATTTGAAAAGATAAAGAAAAAAATTATGGAACATGAAAACCAGACAAGCCCCGCAATAAATATAAAAAGCGAAACTATGGCTCAAGCCGGCAATAAACTTACAAGAAAAATCAAGGCAATAATTCCTGCTGCTAAAAACAATCAGCAAAGGCCGTTTTCACATACGATCAATAAACATTTAATTCCTTTAGGCGGGAGGCCTATGATCTTCTATCCGATTGAAAATCTTGTTGAATCAGGGATCGATCAAATAGGCATAGTTATAAGCAAGAGCGATGATGTTCTCAAACAGGTTGTGGGCGATGGCTCAAGGTGGGGAATAGAAATTGAATATATAATTCAGCAGGAACTTACGGGGCTTGGAAGCGCAATAATGTCCGCTCGTGATTTTGCGAACGGAGAGCCATTTATATTATATCTTGGCGATAATATTATAAGTTATAACGTGGCTGATCTTGTAAATAGATATTTTGAAGAAAATTTGAATGCCTTGCTCTTGCTTGCTAAAGTTGATTGTCCCCAAAGATTTGGCGTTCCTGAAATTGTTGACGACAGCATAGTTAGAGTGGAAGAAAGGCCAATGCATCCAAAAAGCGAGTTTGCGGTCGCGGGAGTTTATATCTATGATGATAATGCTTTTAAAGCTATGGACTCAATTAAGCTGAGTGATAGGGGGCAGTATGAGATCTCAGATATTCATAATTATTATATAAACAGCGACTTAAAGCTGGATTATCAAGAGATAGGCAAATGGTGGAAAGATCGGGGCAAGCCGGAAGATTTGTTAGAAGGAAATAAGTTTGTTTTGCAAAATTGCGTTTTTAAAAAAAATGGAGAGTTTATAGAAGGAGAAATTATAGGCAATGCCAAAGTTGAAGGCAATGTGAAAATTGGCAAAGGAGCCAGAATTGTCGGCAAAACTCTTATTAGAGGGCCGGTTGTAATTGGCGAAGGATGTTTGATCAAAGATTCGTATGTTGGTCCCTGGACCTCAATCGGAAATGTATCCGAACTTAATGGCGTTGAGATCGAGCATTCTTTGATAATGGACAATACAAACATTTTTACTAAAGAGAAAATAGTAAATAGTGTCATTGGCAGAAACGCGTCTATTGTCTCTGGAGATGATAATTTGCCTCGCGGCAAAAAAGTCATTATCGGTGAGAATTCGATCGTGGGGTGGTAGGAGGAAGTTTATAAAGTTAAAAGTCTATAAAGTTTGTGGAAGCGGGTTTGTAACCTGCTTTTTTTGTTTTAAATTTTGTCCGCCAGCTGGCGGATTAAATTTTGAAATACTAAGTATCCAATTGGATACTTAGTATTTTTTTTACTCAAACCTTAAATTCAAAGTTCAGTTAAATAATAAAAAAGTATTTGGAATATTTCCAAATACTATAAACCGGTATTCTTGCGATCTAATAAAATATTTATCAATAAAAAGATCCTATATGTTATTTTTTAATCAATATAAATCCTAAGAAGCCCAGAATATCCATGATCATATCTTGTACTCTGTTTCCTGCTGTTTCTTTAAATAAATTTATAATAAATTCATTATGAGAAAAAGTTGAGGCTGATATCTCGAAAAGCTCCCAGCTTAAAAAAACCAAAAACGAAAGAATAAAAACTTTTTTTAAGCCGGTTTCTTTCTTTGCTCCGCTAATCAATAATGCTATAAATAATCCGGCGGCAAAATGCGTCGGTATATCTATCCATCCCAATCTCGTATTTCCTGTATAAAACGCAAAAACAATGATCATTGACAGAAAAAGCCAGATAAGAAATATAAGAATTATTTTTTTATTTGTGTTATTCACAGTCTGAAATTATTATTTTTTTGGTTTTTACGCGAGCTTCCTTTATTATTTCTAGTATAGTCTGTTTGCCAGCGAGAAGTCAAGCTCGTTGACACTTTTCTTGTTTTTAGCTAATCTAAATTTAGGTATTAAAAAATAAGTTGAAAATAAAATCAATATGCAAGAAAATCCAATAGTCACAATCAGTATTATAAATTATAACGATAGGAAATTTATTTTTAAGGCGATCGAATCTGCCGTGAACCAGAACTATCCCAATCTGGATATAATTATAACGGATAACAATTCAACTGACGGCACAAGAGAGGAAATTGAAAAAAATATTCCGAAGTGGGAGGAGAGGAGAAAAAGAATAATGGAATTGCATAAAGGTTCCGCGGCCCGGAGCCTGTCCCGCGCAGCGATGCGGGAGGACTATGGAACCAACAGAATTAAATACGTCAAAAATACTGAAAATACCGGATTTGGACGTCCTCATAATCAGGCATTCAGAATTGCAAAAGGCGATTTTGTATTACTTTTGAATTCTGACGCGATACTGGTCCCGAATTATATTGAAAAAGCATTAAAACCTTTTGCAGATCCAAAAGTTGGCGCGGTTCAGGGAAAACTTTTGCGCTATGATTTTGATAAAAATGAATTATACAAAAACAAGGAAAATCCGCAATTGAATACAATTGACACAACAGGACTGATGATACTTAAAAACAGGAGGATAGTCTGTATTGGTCAGGGTCAGCCAGACAAAGGACAATTTGAAGAAAAAAAAGAAATTTTCGGTGCAGATGGCGCGGTTCCAGTTTATAGGAAAGAGGCGCTGGAAGATGTGAAGTTAAGAATTATGAATCAGGAATCAGGAATTACGAATCAGGAATCACCAGATAATGCGTTACACGTTACACGTTACGCGTTACACGATTTTGAATATTTCGATGAAAATTTCTTTTTATATAAAGAAGATGTTGATCTGGCCTGGAGGCTTCGGCTTTATGGATGGAAAGCGATTTATACTCCAGAAGCGGTTGCCTATCATGGCAGGGGCTCTGGCGACAGTATGGCAAAAAACTACATAGATATTATAAAAGAGAGAAGAAAAATAAATATTCGCGCAAAATATCTGTCATTCAAGCATCAAAGGTTGATGCAAATTAAAAATGATTTTCCTTCCTTGTTGTTTACAAAACATTTTCCGCAGTTTATTATAAAAGAGCTTGGAGCGTGGGCATATATGATTATCTTTGAAAGATTTCTTTTCAGGACGCTAAAAGATCTTTATCGCGATGTCCCTGTTTTTTTGAAAAAAAGAAAAATGGTAATGGCGAAGAAGAGAATTGGAGTAAAGGAGATGGAGAGATGGTTTAAGTAGCGTGTAACGCAAAACGTATAGCGTATGACGTAAAACCTGTAACATATAACGTATAACGTATAACGTACACAGGTTACACGTTACACGTTACACATCACATATTCAAATCCGTTTAATACTAATTATTTAATATGACAAAGTTATCTGTAATAGTGAACCACTATCGCACTCCGGAGATTTTAAGAATCTGTTTGCGCTCTATAAAAGAAAACTTAAAAAACGCTGATTTTGATTGGGAATTAATAGTAACTGACAGCGCTACGATCGAAAAAACAGAGGAAATGATGGAAGATCAATTTTCTAACGTAATTTTTATTCCGGCAAAGGAAAATATTGGTTTTGGAAGATCAATAAATATTGCGGTAAAGAAAGCAAAAGGCGATTATTTTTTTATTGTCAACGCTGATATTCTTATTGAAGAAGAAAAATCTATTGAAAAAATGTTAGAATACATAGAAAAAAATAAAGACGTAGGAATGGTAGGGCCTAAACTTCTTAATGTTAATAACACGGTCCAGCAGTCTTGTTTTAGGTTTTATACTCCTCTTACGGTAATTTGCAGAAGAACGATCTTAGGGAAAACTTCTTTTGGCAAGAAGATTCTAGGCCGTTTCCTGATGAACGATATTTTCAGTAAGGAAAATGTAACTGAACCGATTCCGGTTGATTGGCTTATGGGTTCGGCGATGATGATCAGAAAATCTGATCTTGAAAAAGTTGGGGTTTTTGACGAAAGTTTCTTTATGTATTTTGAAGATGTTGATTGGGCAAGGCGTTTTTGGGAAAACGGGCTAAAAGTCATTTATTTTCCAAACTCTGTTATGTATCATTATCATTTCCAGTCCAGCAAGAAAAAATCTTTATTCGATTCGCTTTTGTCAAAATACGCGAGAATTCACATTAAAAGTGCATTAAAGTATTTTATGAAGTATAAATTTAAGAATGCGAAGTATGGACTTTAGAAGTATCAAGTATTTAGTATTAAGTATCAAGCAACGAGCATGGAAAAAATAAAAAGTTTTA
>JAGLXN010000077.1 GCA_023132875.1 Candidatus Parcubacteria bacterium | reverse complement strand
AACAATGCAACAATAGAGCAATAGAATTCATTCTTTAGTAACTCTCATAACTTCTTCTATGGTAGTGATCCCTTGAACAAATTTTATAACTCCATCCTCCAACATCGTGGTCATTCCATCAGCCCTTGCGGCTTCCTCTATCTCTTCCCCCTGCGCGGAATTGTTTATAAGTTTTTTAATTTTTTCACTAATTTGCAAAACTTCAAAAACTCCAAGTCTTCCCCTATATCCATTTCTGCATTTACTGCATCCTTTTCCTCTAGCAAATTTAAGATCAAGCCACATTTCTTTATTGCTTTTATAGTTTTTCTTAACGATCTTATTTTTTCTAATAATTTCTGACATTATGTCAACATCAAAATTTTTAGAAAAGCTATTATATAAAGATTCGTCAAATTTATATTCCTCCCTGCAATCCGGACAAATTTTACGGACAAGCCTTTGAGATATTATTATATTAGTGGTAGAAGAAACCAAAAAAGATTCCACTCCCATTTCTGCAAGCCTTGGCAATGTTCCTGCCGCGCTGTTTGTATGTAATGTAGAAAGCACCAAATGTCCGGTTAAAGCGGCATGAACCGCCAATTCAGCTGTTTCTCTGTCTCTAATTTCTCCAACCATAATAATATCCGGATCCTGGCGCAAAAGAGCCCTTAATCCAGATGCAAAAGTAAAATTTATTTTGCTATTAATTTGAGATTGATTTACTCTCGGCATTCTATATTCTATGGGGTCTTCTAATGTGTTTATATTAACATCCGGAGTGTTTAAAATCGCTGAAATAGTATATAAAGTGGTAGTTTTTCCGCTGCCGGTAGGGCCTACTACCAGCACCATTCCATTTGGCTTTTTTATTTCATAATTAATAATTTCAAGATCCCTTTTCCTAAATCCAATTTGCTCAAGCGTCAAATTACTTGAAGATTCATCAAGAAGACGCATAACTATTTTTTCGCCGTCAAAAACCGGAATTACAGAAACACGAAACGCTACCTTGTAATCACTTGATTCAATTTTAAATCTACCGTCTTGAGGAAGCCTATGCTCGTCTATTTTGAGATTTGAAAGAATTTTTATTCTAGCGACTATTCCAGGCAAAATAGCTTTCGGAAGCGTCATAGCATCATGCAAAACACCGTCTATGCGATATCGGACAACAACATCTTTTTCTTCAGGCTCAATATGAATATCGCTCGCCCCTTGTAAAATCGCATGCTTCAGCAGCGTATCTACGATTTTTATGACCGGCAGATCTTCTGCCGCTTTTTTAAGATCAACGCGCATTTCTTCACCACCTTCTCCAGATTTTATGACAAGCTCTTCTCCTTCATCTCCGTCTTTAGAAATATCAACATCGCCAACCATTTCTCCAAATTCTGCTTTGAGGCTTTTTTGAAATGACTTTAAAGCGTTTTTTATTCCTTCTTCATCAGCCAAGCAAGGAATTATTTTTAATCCTGTTTTCTTACTAATGAAATCAATAAATTGAAGATCATTAGGATCAAGCATGGCAACTTTAAGCTGCAGCCCTTGTTTGTCAAAAGCTATTGCTTTATACTGGCGCGAAACCGGCTCTGAAATGATCTTCAAGACTTCCGGCTTAATTTCACTCTCTTTCAAATCAACAAAGGGTATTCCCAAAATATAAGCCTTGAGCTTGTTTAATTCTTCTTTAGAAATTAATTTCTTTTTTAATATCACCTTCTCTAAACTCAAATTGTTTTTCTGCGCTTCACTAAGAGCCAATTCCAAATCGTTCTTGGAAATTAAATCAAAATCTGATAAAAATAATTTTAATTGGCTGTCTTCAACTTGCATAGATTAGTATTTAGTATTTAGTATTTAGTATTTAGTATAAAAAAGATTTTCATTAACAAATTACAGATCCAAAATTACAAATACCAAATACTACATACTAAATACTCAATGTAATTATAAATTTCAATAATTTATCCAATACAAATAAACCTTTATTCAAGCACATAAAATGTTTACATGCCTAGCGTTTCTTTTATTTTTTTCAAAACATCATCTAGATGGAAATCGGCTTTAACCAGATACGTAGTAGCTCCCAGATCCAACGCTTTTTGTATATCATTTATATCGCTAAGATTAGTTAATATAATAATCGGAATTTGTGAATTTTCTTCTTTCAATTTTTTTAGCACCTCAAAACCATCCAGTTTCGGTAAAATTATATCAAGAAGAATTAAATCCGGATTTTCTTTTAGGGCTAAATCCAATCCCGATACTCCATCAAGAGCGCTTAAAACATCATATCCTTCCTGAGATAAGATATCATTAAGCGCTTTTTGCAAAGTTGCCTCGTCTTCAATAACGAGAATCTTTTTTTTATTATCCATATTTTTTTATTAAAAAATTAAAATATCATTTACGGGATATTAACTATTGACTATTTTTTCTTATTTCTTGTTTTAAAATTAAT
>JAGLXN010000076.1 GCA_023132875.1 Candidatus Parcubacteria bacterium | reverse complement strand
GAGTGATTTTTTGGGAATTATCGGTCCTAATGGCGGAGGAAAAACAACTTTACTAAAAATAATTTTAGGGCTTCTAAAGCCAGATCAGGGATCTGTTTTTGTGTTTAATAAAAAACCAAAAAAAGCGAGGGATTTAATCGGTTATGTTCCGCAATTTTTGGAAACTGATCTGGACTGCCCGGTAAGTGTTTTAGATGTTATTTTAATGGGAATTTTAAGCCAAAAAAAAATATTTCAAAAATATAATGATCAAGATTTAGAATTAGCAAAACAGGTTTTAAGTTTTGTTGATTTATGGAATTTAAAAAACAAGCAAATTGGTGAATTGTCTGGCGGACAGAGGCAGAGAGTTTATATCGCGCGCGCTTTGATCAGAAAACCGAAACTGCTTATTCTGGACGAGCCGACTGCCAGCATAGATGAAAAATCGGAAAGAGATTTTTGGGAATTGTTAAAAGAGATCAATAAAAACGTGGCAATTATCATAGTCTCTCACGACATCGGAGTTATTTTTAAAAATGTTAATAAAATTGCTTGTCTAAATAAACAACTCTATTGCCATGACGCCGATGAAATGACACAAGAAATATTAGACAAGACATATAAATGCGATATTGAAATACTGGGCCACGGGTTACCGCATCGAGTTTTGAAAAAACATTAATAAATTTTGAAAGCATATTTTTAATTTAAGAATTCTTTCTTATTGGAATACGCTCTGTATGCATTAAAAGATTTTTTAATATCAAATTTCAAACAACAAATGTCAAATGAATATCAAATTTAAAATATCAAATTATTCTATTGTTTAGAATTTGGTATTTGTTATTGGTTTGATATTTGAAATTTGTTATTTGATATTAAGTAAATTTTTTATACACTCATTGTAATAGCAACGACATGGAAATCCTCACCTACAACTTCTTCCAAAACGCACTCCTAATCGGCATCCTCGCCAGCATTGCCTGCGGGATTATCGGTCCTTTTGTGGTGGCAAAAAGAATTTCTTTTTTGGGCGGAAGCATTGCCCATTCCTCTTTTGGCGGAATCGGGCTGGCTTATTTCTTGGGATTTAATCCGCTAATTGGCGCGGCTGTTTTCAGTATTCTATCAGCTTTGGGGATTGGTATTGTCAGTAAAAAATTTAAAAAAAATGAAGATGCTGCTATCGGCGCGATGTGGTCTTTGGGAATGGCGATTGGATTAGTGTTTATTTATTTAACGCCTGGCTATAGTTCTGATTTATTCAGCTATTTATTCGGCAATATTTTAATGACAAGTTCTGCTGATATAATCTTAGCGATTATTTTAAACATTATAATAATAACCAGCGTCCTTGCTTTTTACCGCTGGTTTAAGGCGATTATTTTTGACGAAGAATTCGCTGAAGTGACAAACATCGCCGTTTTCCCGATTTACTTATTTCTACTTTGTCTCGTTGCTTTGACAATAGTGATTTTAATCAGAATCGTTGGTGTGATCTTAGTAATTGCGCTTCTTACTCTTCCTGCCGCCACCGCGCAAACTTTTAACAAAACTTTCAAGAAAATAATTCTCTGGTCGGTTTCATTTGGCTGTTTATTCACCACCGCGGGAATATTTTTATCTTATTATGCCAACCTTCCCTCTGGTCCGATGATTATTTTTGTTTCTGTTTTTGTTTATGTGATGTTTTTGATAGGTAATAAGTTTGCTTTAAAAAAATTATGAATTCCGACCTGTCAAAAGAAATCAAGAATTTTTATCTCAGTATCGGCATTTTTAATTTTGCCACTTCAATTATTGAAATTTTTATCCCTTTGTATTTATTAATAGATAAAAATTTTTCTCTGGCTTCTGTTGTTTTATTTTATGTTTCAGTTCATCTTGGACGGCTTATTTTTTTGCCAGTAAGCGCTTATCTGTCTAGTTATTTTGGAGCTAAGAAAATTATCAGTATTGCATTTATTTTGTCGGCTATTTTTTATTCACTATTGCAAAAAATTGATTATTCTTCAATTGTTTTTTATTTGAGCGCTTTGCTTTTTGGAGCAATTTTTGCTTTTTTATGGGTACCTTATTTAGTTCATATTTCAAAAATATCACCTAATGGCATTAGAGGAAAAATCATTGGGAGAATTAATATTTATGTAGCTCTCGCCAGAGCGTTTGGACCTGTTTTGGGAGGATTTGTAATTAGCGTTTATGGATTTAAATATGGATTTACACTGGTGATTTTACTGATAATTCCAGCTATTTATCTATTATTGTCAACGCCTGAAAGATCAAAAATTAGAAAAATTAATTTTAAATTAATTAACATTAAAAAAATCTACCCCGATATAATTGCCAATGGTTTTTATAATTTTCAAAATTTCCTTAATTTTTTAGTCTGGCCCGCTTTTATTTTTTTAATTATTCCTTACTATGATAAGATTGGTTTTATCCAGACAGCTTCTTTGCTTATTTCTATAGTCGCTTTTCAGCTTGCTGGTTCATGGACGGACAAATTTAATCGAAAAAAATTCTTATTTTGGAGTAATATTCTTGATATGTTAATTAACGCTTTGCGAATTTTAGCAAATTCTTTTGCTAGTATCTTTTTGCTTAATACTGCTAAGAATTTTTCTTGGTCGCTTAGAAAAATTCCCTATCACGCGAAAATTTATGAGCATATGGACGAAGAGCCGCGCACAGAATATATTTTCTTTTTGGAATCAGGCGGAGCATTTGTCAGTCTCTTGGGATTCTTATTATTTTTCTTTTTAATACAAACTCTTTCTTTGAAAGACGCCTTGTTTTATGGAATAATTATTAGCGCGTTAGCAGGATTGCCAATAAGCTTATTGAGAAAATAATAAATGAAAGCATATAATCTTATAATAAAAAAGATAAAAATATCAAATGAATTTTAAAAACATTACAAAACATAAAAAAAGAAAACTATTTCTAATTTTGTCTTTTTTAATTTCTATAATAATTTTATTCTGGTACGGCTTTATTTTTGAGCCGAATAATATTCAGGTTGAAAGAATAAGCGTGGAAATAGAAAATTTGCCGGAGTCATTTAATGGCGCGAAAATAGTCCATCTAACTGATTTTCATTCGCGTAATTTTAGCAGGAGAGAAAAAAGAGTTTTGGAAATTTTAGAAGACATAGATCCTGATTTTGTTTTTATTACCGGTGATTTTATTGATCACAGCACTAAAGATTTAGATTCTTGCCAGAAGTTTTGGCGGGAATTAAGCAGTCAGTATCAAGGAAAAACCTTCGGTGTTTTGGGAAATCACGAGCATTGGATTAAATCTCCAGATATTGCCGCCATAAAAAAGATGTTAGAAGAAAATGGAATTTCTGTTTTAAATAATGAAAATAGAAAAATATTTCAAGGCGGTAAATATATTTATTTATTAGGCGTTGACGATCCCGATTCGGAAAAAGACGATTTGCCAAAAGCGATGATTAATACGGAAGAAAACATTCCCAAAATTTTATTAGCGCATTCGCCAGATATTATTGATAATCTGCAAGGAGAAAAAGTAGATTTAATTCTCGTTGGTCATACGCATGGCGGACAAGTTGTAATTCCATTTGTAAAACCATTTTGGGTTCCAACAAAAAATCGCGGCAAATATGCCAGCGGATTATTTAGAATTAACGATACAAATTTATATGTTAATCGCGGAATTGGCATGGCTTCTTTGCAGATAAGATTCAATTGTCCGCCTGAAATTACCGTGATAGAATTAAAACAGTAAGTCGGGAAAAAGTCGAAAGTCTATAAAGTTGTAAAGTTCTTAAAATCAAGTTGAGCAGATATTAGATGCTTATTCAATTAATAGAATTATCCGATGCTTGCGTCGTGGAGTTGTTAAAAGAAATTTTTCCTTTTGATATCTCGTCAGCTTGTTGCGAGGTCATTCATTTGGGAAATAAGAGGTATGCGTTGATTATGTATCTTTGAAAAAAAGCAGTGTAAGAAGTATGAAGCTTCCAGTTATTAAATATTTAGAATAATCGTAAATATCTCTCCATGGTGAATTTGCTTTTTTAATAATTTGAAAATCTTCGACAAAAATTGTTTCACAAGAATTCATACCAGTATCTGTTCTTGTTGTACTGCTCTCTCTCTTAAATGTTCCGTCATTTAATGAATAATTTACAAGATATCCTTTTAAATATATTTGGTCTCCTTTTCTTGTTTTTAAAATTATTTCATTTATTTTATCGTTATTAGATAAAAGGTGATTGTTGGAAATATTTGCGTTTTTAAATTTTGACCATTCTGTTTGATTTGTGCCAAACTTAAGATTCCACCAACAACTGTAACTTTTATTTTTAAATGTCATTTTTTGATATATATCACTTTCTATGTTCTGACCCCAAATTATGCATATGTCTTTTAAATTTAGATAATCTTCCCATTTTTCATGGTAATAATCTAGCCAATCGGAGCTATGATGATAGGAGACAATGAGTCCATTCAGTTCGTAATTATAGAGAGGCGTTACTAGATAAGTCTTTCCGTTTTTTTCTATTGAGAACGGTTCCGTGTTAGTTTTTGTTTGTAACGGTTCATTGCAGGTGCTTTTAATAATATTTCTTTTTTCTGGAAGTTTTTTAATTTGAAAAAAAGAAATTATAAAAGCTATAATACTTACGAAAAAGATTAATTTTATTATTTTTCTAATTGTTTTCATTTATTTTTCTAAATAAGTTCTTTATACTATAATTGTATAAGAGTTTATTAATAAAAACAAATTTTTAATAGAATCTAAGTATTAGTATAAATTTGAAGAAATATAAGTTTAACTAAAATTATAGAAAATAAAATAAAGCAGAATAATAAAAAAGTTAAAAGAAATAAAAAAATATGAATAAAAAAAGTATCTCCATTGTCAGTACTTTGGTCAATATTATTTTGGCTTGTCTTAAATTATTGGTTGGCTTTTCAATAAAGAGCGCCGCTTTAATTGCTGATGGAATTCATTCGGGAATGGATATTATTTCCAGCGCGGTAACTTATATAGGAATTAAGGAAGCGGAAAAACCGGCAGATAAAGAACATCCTTACGGTCATTATCGCAGTGAAACAATCGCCGGATTTGTCGTTGTTTTCCTGCTTTTTCTTTCAGCTGTTTGGATTATCTATGAAGGAATAATAGGCATTATTAAAAACGAGCCGCATACTATTAGCGGGATAGCTTTGTTAATCGTAATTATTTCCATTATTGCCAATGAGGCAATGGCCCGAATTAAATTTAAAGTTGGCAGAAGAGAAGATAGTTTGGCTTTGATTGCCGACGCTGAACACTCTCACGCTGATTCTCTTTCCTCAATAGCCGTTCTGATCGGATTGTCTTTAATCCACTGGTTTCCTCAAG
>JAGLXN010000075.1 GCA_023132875.1 Candidatus Parcubacteria bacterium | reverse complement strand
TACAATCCAGCGCTTTTGCATAAAAAGTAAAAGTTAATTACAGTCTTATTATATCATCTATAGTTTTAATTTCAAAATGAACTTAACAATTAACTTAAAACTTAAAAATCAATAATAAATATACAATTGTACCTATAGCCTATTTCAGTGCGGCCGCACTAAAAGAGGCTATAGTTCAATTTCTTCTATTAAGAACAATTTTACATACGGATCAAGAGAGTGTTTTCTTAAAATAAATTCTGTTTCTTTTTGGACATCATAAGGACAGATCCAAATGCTTTGCTGAAGCATTTTGTATTTTAAGAGAATAAGTTCTTTTCGCAATAAATTCCTTAAACATCTTTTCTCTTCAGGGATGTCAAAAATTATCATTTGCCACTTTTTATCAGATCTTTTCTTCTTCGCGTTTGTTTTCAATTTTATTTTTAAAACTTTCTCAGCTCCTTTTCTAGTTAAAATAACTCCGTCATTCTGTTCTAAATTTTTAATCCTAAGATAACCGTTCTTTTTTAAGCGATAGATCAGCTGGCTAAATTGCCGCCTTGTTTGTTTTCTTTTGTATTGATTTCTTAATTCATAAAGAGATGGATAGCAATATTCTTTCATTTTTCTATACGAAAAGACAGTAAAGGTCTCATCTAATTTTTCAGCATAATCATAAACATCTAATAAGAATTTTTCAGTAATTGGCAATTTCATAATAATAATCTATTTAAATTTTTAATTAAATTCTTAAATCATATAACTTTATTATACACCAGCTTATAATACATGTATAGCCTCTTTTAGTGCGACCGCACTAAAAGAGGCTATAGCTATATTTTTCTGTTTTATGGTTAAATGTGGTTGAAAAAGGAATGTAAAAAAGATGTAAAAAGTGGGGATGTTTTTTTATTTTTTGATTGACTATTTTGTTTGGTGTTGATATTATATTGATAGAAAATGAGTAATAATTTAGTAACCTAACTTTCAGGCTTTTTGTTTGGAGTATGGTTTAAATCCACTCGCGTAGAAACGGTCTTCTGATCGGTACTACGCGAGTGGTCTTTGCCTGAAAGGGCATTGGGTGATCCGAAAGGGTTGTCGCCGACGGGAGACCTTTTTTGTAAAAGTTGAGTTAAAAAATAATTGAGGATTACTATTGTGAATACATTTATAGAAGATGAAATAAAAGAAGTCAATGAGATGTTACATAAAGTATTAGGTTTTGATTGGACGAATTTAGAAATTTATGGCAGTAAAATTATGTTTGAAGGAGAATGTTTTTTAGGTAAGAAAACCAAGAGTGATTATATTGAGCGATTTGATAAAGATGAAACATTAGATTTGTTAAAAAATTGTTCAGATGTTTTATTTTTAGATATTTTTAGATTTCTTAATTTTTATTATCCTCGCTGGATTGCTTTTAATGTTATTAAAGAAAGCGATGATAAGTATGCAGAATTTTCATCAAATAATGAACTTCTTATTGCGTTAACATCAATTATTGATCGTATTTCTAATACAGATAAAGAGAAAAATTGGTTTATAAAAATTATAAATAAATTTCGCAAAAAAAAGCAATTAGGCTATACAAGAAAATTTGTTAATTTCTTAAATAACAATTTATCAAACGAAGATATTGAGGAGCTGATAAAAAATGCGAAAGTATATAAAAAACATAAAAGAAAAAATATAAAGAATATTGACGATTTAGCAAAATATATTTATAAAATTAGAAGCTTAGTTGTGCATGAAGCTGAATTGGGTGGTATTTATCCGCATTGTGTTAGTTTTGATTTTGGCAAAAAGAAAATAGAGAATCTTACTCCAATGATTGTTCCAAAGAATTTTCGAAGATTATTATGGAAAGCGATTTTTAATCACTTGGGACTAAAAATAATTTATTAACAGTTTAATTTTATGACAATATACGAATCAAAATCTGGATACATATTTGACATTTGTGAAGTATGTCAGAAGGAACTTAATGATATCGAGAAATCTTTTTGCGATGACAAAACAGAAAAAACTGGGATTTGGCATAGGCTTTGTAATAAATGCTTAGATGAAAAATATAATGGCATTTATCCAGCATTATAATAGTTTATAAATTTTTAAAAATAAAAGTAAATTTATGTCAGAAGAACAAATAGAAAATTTAAAAACTACAGAAAATCAAGTGGAAATAAAAGATTCCAAAAGAAAAGTACTTGTTAAACTGGTTGTTTTATTAAGCGTTATTTTGATAATAGGAATCTATATTTTTTCTAGCAAACAAAACGCAAAACTAGAAATAGAAGATGCCATTAATCTTGGTCGCACATATTCTTATTCTTTATTAGAAAGTTATTGGTTTACTTTAGATGGGAAACAGCAGGAATTGACAGAAATATCTACAGATAAAGCAAAAGAAAAAATTGAAAATTGAAAATTTCAACCAGTTGGAGAAGATTATAAACTAGAACTACACGAGCATTTAACTAATGAGCAGGTGCTATTTTATGGAAGAAGCTCCTTATTTTCTGAAAAAAGTGATATGAAATTAATAAATTCAAAAAGAACTAATAATCTTGTTTTTTTAACTTTTGCTTATAAATATCCTGCTGTTGAAATCTTAGATAATAATAAAATGCTTTTTTATATTACAGCAAGTCACGATATTGATAATAATTGGACAATTTGTGATTTTGATTATAATTACAATCTCAATGATTATTATAACTGGCTTTCGGAAAAATCTGGATATGTAAATAAACTCATTGATAAATAAACCAAACCCCCATGCCAAAACCAAAACCTACAATCAACATCAAAGTCATCTCAATCGGAAATAGAGAGTGTAATGTGTTGGAAAGATTGGATGACAATAATAATGGTATGGCGTGTAAATCGTTGTTGTATTAAATTAATTTTGTAATATAAACATATGACACGAGAGCGAATCGAGCATATTAACTAACTCGTATAATTTTTAAAAATATGGCTTATTATATCAAATGTATTTGGACGCCTGGAGGTCAAGATGGTTTAGATGATGAAAAGAGAACAGAATTTGCCAAGAAACAAGAACGAGCAGCCAAGCGTTTTATCAAGTGTGATGGATTTTTTCTTTATGAAACAGGTTGTAAGAGCAAAGGCAAAATAGGAGCAAAAACTATTTTTGCCCAAGGAACAGTTCAAATGCCTTCTAAAATTATTGATAGTCAGGATAGAACAAGTTACAGCATAGAAGGAGGAGAAGAAAAAAGTTTCCCCTATCATGTAAAAATAAATTTAAACGAAGAAAGCAGGGTAAATTCGTTGAATGGAGTTTCGCTTAATACAATAAGGAGAGTACTTAAAAAGCCAAAAGAGTGTATGCAACGACAGGGTGGACTTATAGAAATAACAAAAGATCAATTTGATGAGCTTTGTCTGGAATTAGAAAAATGTTATAGAAAAAACCAAAAATAAAACAACTTTATAATTTTTCCTTTATCAAAAGAACTGATTTATAAATCAGTTCTTTTGGTTTTGAAATCTCAATATTTTTTTTTATTTTATCGCAAATAGGCTCCACATTAACACACCCCTAGCCCCTCTCAAGAGGGGAATCGGGACTATAGAGCCAGCATATAATTTAATTCTACTAGCTTAAATTTGTATTTCTGTAAAACTGTTATTGGCGGTAAAATAGAAATAATATGGTTCAAGTCAGAGACATTGAACCAACATAAAAACAATATAAGAGTAGTGTATTTTGCAACGGCCGTTACAAAATACACTACGCTTTATTTTTCTATTTTATGATTAAATATGATTAAAAAATCATGTTTATGAGAAACTTTTTACAAAAAATAGTTTAAAAAAGACAGAAACTAAAATTAGTTTCTGTGAGTATTAATTTTTCTCAGTCGAGCCTCAAATACTTCAGGCTTTACAAATCGTGCTTCATCACCATTAGCGCCCTGCTTTTCGTAAATACATTCCTCAAGAGTAACTTTGCCAATTTCGATATTTTCCCATCCATGTGTGGTAACAAAAACGCGACGTCTTTTTCTGCCGAACCACTTGACAATGCATTGATTTCCACAAAAGTTGTCTGCTGTTCTTCGACTTTCTTTTTCACCATCGGAATCTAAAATTACTTTTATTACTCTATCCCAACTCTCAGTAAGCTCTTCATCGCATTCTGTGCATTTATGTGTAATAATTATTCCTCCCTAGATTCTATTCTGAATCCATATATTAATTAGATACTAACATAAAAAAATATCTTGTCAATAATGCTCTATCTTTTTTGTCTTAAATGCAAATTTGATATAACATTATTATATTGATTTTAAATAAAATTATGATTACAGAAATATTACTAGAAATATTTGATAATTATTATATAGCTCTTTTCGTGTTAAGTTTTTTAGCTTCAACGCTGCTTCCTCTTGGATCAGAATGGTTTGTTTATTATCTTGTAGGCATGAAATATAATATTATTTTAATAATTTAGCGTCTATCGGAAATTATCTAGGCGCTGTAGTGAATTATTACATAGGAATAAAAGGTAGCAATACAATATTACATAAAGCAATTAAGTTTAACGACAAAGAAACGAAAAAGGCTGAAGAAAAATTTAGAAGATACGGCCCTGCTATATTATTTTTTTCATGGCTTCCAATTATCGGAGATCCTCTGACTTTTGTCGCTGGTCTTTTGAAATATGATTTTAAAAAATTTACTTTTTATGTATTTTTAGGAAAAATGTTTCGATATGTAATGACAGTCTTAATTGCATACGGAATTATAAATTAGAAAATAATTAATGGATATAATATTTATAAAATTATTATATTAAAAACAGTCCTTTAAAATAAAAACTGTTTTTAATTGGAATATTCATTTCCAAACAACGCAAACTTGGATGTCGCAGACATTTGTTCCTGTGCCGTTTCCCATGGAAATCAGTCCGTTTACTTTTTTTAGAAAGTCGTAGCTGTTGTGGGTTTCTAGATATTTATTAATATCTATTTTTTTATTTTCAATGATCTCAAAAGTTTTATAATCAACAATTCCTCCAGCAACACCGTCAAGAAAATCAAATCCATCGCTGTCGCATGAAGCG
>JAGLXN010000074.1 GCA_023132875.1 Candidatus Parcubacteria bacterium | reverse complement strand
CCAGAAATAAATAGTTTTGGACACAGATCTAATAATATAAAAAATAACTAGTTTTATATATAAATAAATCAAAGGTCGAAGTTGTTTGTTTAAGCCTTAAGTGTGGAATTTGGAATATAGAATTTAGAATGTAGAATTCCAGATTCATAATTCCAGATTCATAATTCTAATCCATGGGTGAAAGGTTTAGACAAGCAACTATAAAAAAGCTCCCTTAATAAGCCCAAAGGGCAAAGAGGGAATTAATCAATTAATCTTCTCTCCTGTTAATTTTTTCGGAGGGTGAAAGAATAATGGGGGATTAAGGAGAATAAAATTATGATGTTTAAAAAAATAATAGCTTCTGTCGCGCTGGTTTCTGTAGTGGCTGTTTCCGCGGCAATGTTCGCGGCGTTTGAGGCGCATGTCATTAACGTTACGGCGAAGATTGAGAATGCTCTGCATGTGCCGATTGACCATATCGCTTTTGGAACTGTGTTTCCTCAGGAAGAGCTTGATAGGCCGCTTGACATTATGTTATCGCAGTCATTTTTAGATGAAGATAGAGTTGATGATGTTCAATATATTATCCGCCAAAAACCAAAATGTGCTATAACATGGAACAATGGCGAAGAATTTGATCCGACTTCCACAAGAACTGGGCATGTTATCGTAGATGATTCTGGAAATGTTACAATTGATTGTGGAGAAGCTCCAAGAGATTTAAACACAGATCCAGCTGTAGAACCCGGAGTAGAAAGCTGGGGAGTTTTGCCATCACTATGCCAGTATCTTTCCAAGCATAAGGATTTATCTTTAGATACAGTTGATAGAGACACAGAATTAGACGCTTTCCATCAGCCATGGACAGTTGTTGGGATCGGAACGGCGGATGACCCTTATAAAATTGTCTGGAATGATGCAATAGGATATATGTCAAAGTTGACAAACGATGAAATAGACAACTGGGTTATTGATCTTAAGGTTCCATGCTTTGGAGATCACTGTGCTCAGGACTGGGAAGATTTTGTAACAGGAATAAATCCAAATGTTGTTAATCCTTCACTTTATGTCCAACCAATCGGAAACGAACATAAGATCTTCGGATGCGATTTGTGGGTTGAAGTTACGGGAGTTAGTGAAACACCTGAACCAATATTAACATATTGCGGAGATGGAATTATGCAAAGCCCAAATGACGATGGACAATACGAAGATTGTGATGACGGACCAGGTGGCTCTATGTATTGTACTTCGGATTGCCATTGGACAGACTATACAGGATAGGATATTAAGTAACTAACTTAGAAAGGAGAACAAAATTATGTATGGAAAAAAGATAATAGCTTCTCTCGCACTGGTTTCTGTAGTAGTTGTTTCCGCGGCAATGTTCGCGGCGTTTGAAGCGCATGTTATTAATGTAACGGCGAAGATTGAGAATGCTTTGTATGTTCCAATTGACAATATTGATTTCGGAACTGTTTTCCCACAGGAAGAGCTTTATGAGTCATTTAGTATAAGTCTTTCACAATCATTCCAAGACGAAACAAGAGTTGATGATGTGGAATACATTATTCGCCAAAAGCCAAAATGCGGATGGACAATGGATGATGGTACAATACTGCTTGGTTATCCTACTATGAGCGGACATGTTAATGATGCTGGAATCGCAGAATGTCCGCCTGTTCCAGATAATCCTGATGTACCAGCTGATGCAACTTGGGAACAACTTCCATTGTTATGTCCATATCTTTCAAAGCATAAAGTTGATGTAGATCCGGATTCTCAAAATGAAGTCCAAGTTGATGCTTTTCATCAGCCATGGTATTTAAATGATGCTGGAGAATTAGTTTACACCGAAGCAAAAGGAAGATTAGCAAAATCTGATAATGATTATGAAGATAACTGGGTTATTGATCTTAAAGTTCCATGCTTTGGAGATCACTGCGCGCAGGATTGGGAAGATTTTGTATATAGGATCAACCCACTTGCTGTTGCCGCTGACTATATCCAACCGATTGGAAATGAACACAAGATTTTCGGTTGCGATTTATGGGTTGAAGTTACGGAAGTAAGTGAAACAGAAGATGAAGATAATGGCGATCTTGGATGTGTTGACGCTGATCTGATGCTTGTACTTGACAGGTCTGGAAGTATTGATGATGGCGAACTAGCTGATCTTCAAACAGCGGCTAAAGCTTTCGTAACAGCATTGGTTCCTGCTGCTGATAAATCGCACATAGGACAGACGAGTTTTGCGACTTATGGATCACATGACCTGAGCCTTACTTATGATGTAACAGCTATTGAAGCGGCAATTGATGGCTTAAATAATAGTGGTAGGACCAACTTAATGGAAGGAATTACATTAGCGACTACTGAACTGGTAGGTGGTGATAGGACTCCTGACGCGGACTATCCTGATTATATGGTAGTTATCACTGACGGCAATCCAAATGAACCGGGAACTGAAGCAAACGCTAAACTTGTTGCTGCTCAAGCAGCCGACGCGGCCAGAGCGGTTGGCATAAAGATTTATGTTGTCGGCGTAGGCACTGATGTTGATGCCACTTATTTGAGCGAAGAGATTGCCAATTCTACCGGACAGTATTATAGTGTCGCTGATTATAGCGATTTAGAAGATATTCTTGAAGGTATCGCGACTTGTAACACTCCGTAATTTAATTATCCCAAGAATAAAAACTTCTTGATAAACAAGTAAACAAAATTTATGAAGAAGAAAATCATATTAAGTTTTGTTGGTATTATTGCGGTTGTCGCGGTTTCCGCGGCAATGTTCGCGGCGTTTGAGGCGCATGTTATTAATGTAACGGCAAAAATTGAAAACGCGCTTTATGTGCATCCTGAAACAAAAACTTTCGGGACGGTTTTCCCACAAGAATATCTTGAGCAAAGTTTTTTCATAACCACATCCAGTTCTTTCTCTGCGACAGATCAGCGAAGGGTTTTGAATATAGATTATGTAATTAAGCAAAAGCCAAAGCCAAAGCCGGAAAAAATTGCTTCTTTAGGCGGAATTGAAGCGGCGCGAGACTGGTGCCACGGCAACATTCCCGATTCTATCGGAACGACATATGATCCCGCCGATCCGGAATGGCAAGCTTTTCTTGAAAACTGTTATCCGACACTATGTCCGTATCTGTCAAAGCATTCAGACCACTTTCCAACGACAGGACCGGGATCAAGCGATGTTGATGTTAACGCGTTTCACGATCCTGAAGATCCAGCATTCTTGGCGGGGGGAACAATCAATAAAGATTATGATCCCGCCGATCAGTGGATTGTGGATCTTGCGGTTCCCTGTTTTGAAGGAATGTGCGCGCAGGACTGGAATGAATTTGTTCTCGGTTATAATTCTTTAGCTGATCCTGATGATTATATGTTGCCTCCGGAATTGGAAAGTAAAATCTTCGGGTGCGATCTGTGGATTGAAGTAACTGCGATATACTAATTGCAAACTTAAACAAAAAAGCGATATTCTAATTGCTTTTGACCCAGCGCCTTTAGCTAAAGGTGTTGGGGAATGAGGCGGGTAGAAGTCTATAAAGTCAAAAGTCTGTAAAGTTTATAAAGTCATTAGGTAATAATAAGTTTAATAATCTAAAACAAAAAATATGGAAAGTGAAAATGAAATAAAAGATGATTTTAATAAAAGGAAGCAAGAAGGTTCTACACAGGAGTATGGAGCCAATGAAGGAAAAACACACCCCAACCCCTCTCCCCGAGAAGACGGGGCACGGCAAGAGGGGAATAATATTACACAGGAACATGAGACCAACGGTGAGCCGGCGAATGGGGGGATGGGTAAAATTCAAAAAAAGAAAATGACGGTGAAAAAGTTTTTGAAAATGACGGTTCTTTTTATAGTATTTCTTGTGGCGTGGTTTGCTGTTGTCCAGTATATGGCGGCTGACAAATATGAAGCGGTAGTTAAGGTTATGGAAGAAGGCGGAAAAATTGGAGTGAACCCAATGACGGAACGGCTTGATTACGGAGATCTGCCGAAAGGAAATGCTTCAACAAGATTTGTTACGATAGAAAATAACGGGAAGATGGGAATTTATGTGGCGATCGTTAAATATGGAGGAATTGCCGAACTTATAAAAATTAGCAGAAATAATTTTGTCCTTGATCCGGGAGAAAAAGAAAAGCTTGAATTACTGCTTGAAATGCCGATCAGCGCGGATAAAGATGGATATGAGGGGAAGGTTGTGATATTTAAATTGCCGAAGTTGTTTTAGCGTGTAACGCAAAGCGTGTAACGTGCAACGCACGACGCACGTGACAGGTTATACGTTATAAGTTATACGTTACACGATTACTATGAACAAGAAAACAAAATCTATCATTGAAATTTTAATATACATTATTGTTGTAGTCGGGATTGTTGTGGGAACGCCGAAAGCTTTGACTTACGCTCTTGGCACGGAATATCCGATCGCGTCCATTACTTCCGGTTCAATGTGGCCGGAGCTGAAAAAAGGTGATTTAATATTTATAGAATATGCCGATAAAGACAGCCTTGCGGTCGGAGATATAGTTGTTTTTAAAAATCTTTCGACAGGCTCAAGACAAGTCTCAGGATTTACAATTCACAGAATAATTGAATTGAACGAGGATACGCTGAAAACAAAAGGAGACGCGAACAATGTTGCTGACGCTCCGATAAAATATAATGAAATCGTCGGTAGAACGCTTAATTGGAACGATAATCCCGTTAGAATTCCACAGCTTGGAAAGCTTACGATCTGGGCTTCGGGGTTGAAATAGTCTTAAAGAGTTTCAACCTCTCCATATCTATCTTTATATTAAAATATTTCCTTAGACGCGGAGAGGTTGGACCTCTTGTTATCATTGAGACATAATCAAAAGTATATGATTGGAAATTATAAGAAAATTAGATTTAAAAAAAGACTGAGAAAATTGCATCTTATAATTTTTGCGTTGCTCAAAAATACCGTGGTATTAACCTGTATTGCCGGATTTATCGCGGTTAGCGTACCGCTTTTTAGCGCTTATGAAGCGCACATTATCAATGTTACTGCACGGATTGAAAACGATGAAAAAAAGAGATGCGACGCTTTGTCAATCGGGTATTGGCAGAATCATGAAGGTTGTCCGGAAGAAAGCGATTGGACAGTTAAAATTCAGGAATTATCGGATGGACTTTCTGAGGCATTCAGCGATATTTTAGGTGAAGAAATTTGTTTCTATCTGGCGCCAAGCAATTGCGGTCCCGGAGGAACTATTGACGGCAAATTATGCCGTGCCAAAGGAAAAGCTCTTGCTAATTTGTCTAATATTGTCTCCAATCATTTAGATCTAAACGCTTTAATTGCCGGCGCTGATGATGGAGATAAAGCATTTGATGATTTGGGATTAAGCTCGTCTTCAACCGTTGAAGAAGCGCTGACTGTAATTGAAAGTATAATTATAGACACAGATGCTACCAAAAAAGAATTGACTGACGCGGCGTATGTTGCTGAAAGAATATATACTTTTTATGAAGAAGAAAATCCTAATCCTCCATGGTGTATTTATCCTGAAACTGGCGGTTCTGCTGCGTCTGATCTTCTTTCCAGTCCTTCTGTTTTTGATGTTATGATCGTTGAACCTCCCGTTAAAGAAGAACCTCCTGCCGAAGATCCTCCAGTTGAAGAAGAACCGATTACAGAACCTCCGGTTGAAGAAGTTCCACCTGAAGAACCTCAAGAAGAAGAACCTCCTGCTGAAGAAGAACCTCAAGAAGAAACACCAGTTGACGAACCTGTTGAAGAAGAACCGCAAGAAGAAATACCAGAAGAACCTGTTTCTGAAGATCCACCAGCTGAAGAAGAGCCAGCTGAAGAAGAGCCTCCGACCGAAGATCCTCTTACTGAAGATCCTCCAGTAGAAGATCCTCCGACTGAAGATCCCGATCCTGAAGATCCCCCAGTTGAAGATCCTCCAGCCGAAGAACCCGACCCTGAAGACCCTCCAGTTGAAGATCCACCGGTTGAAGAACCTGCTGAATAAAATAATTAGTTTGAATTGTGAAGTGCTTGTCTGTCATTCCGACCGGATCCGCCAGCTGGCGGAGAAGTGGAGGAATCTGTAAACACAAAATACTTGTTTTTAAATAAAGATATTGTAAAACGCACATTTTATTTGCTGACAGATCTCTCGACTCCTATCGTCGCTCGGGATGACAAGTTAAAACGCGTAATTTTCAATAAAGATTTAAATATATGAAATTCGATCTGCGAAAATTTAGGACGATTATCATAATATCCTTGCTTCTGTCTATAAGCGGGTTGTTTACTGTGTCCTTTCAGGATAATATTTCAAGA
>JAGLXN010000073.1 GCA_023132875.1 Candidatus Parcubacteria bacterium | reverse complement strand
TGGCTGCGGACGGACAAAGGGATTACAGGCTTAAAGAAGGAGATATTGTCTGGATTAAAAAATCAAAATATAAAACACTTTTTGTGAAAGTGGAATAATTAAGGCTTTTTTCTAAGTATCAATAAGTAATACCTCTTGTATAATTTGTAATAATAATTCGTTGACTCCAGTCTCCAGACTGAAGTCTCTTGTGTATAGACACAAATTATTGTTTGCGCATAGAGCTCCATTCAGAAGAATGGAGCTAACATATCCATTTTCATTTTCCAAAATAATCTGCTATAATAAAACATATAAACAATATAAAAAACAAAAATGAATATGATAGAATTATCTCAAAAAGAAGAACGGTTAACTTCCGGGCATAGGCTTTGCGCGGGGTGCGCGGAGCCGCTTAATATCAAGCTAGTTTTGGCGGCGATTGATGAGCCGGTTGTCATTATTAACGCTACAAGCTGTCTTGAAGTTGCCACAACAATATATCCTTATACGGCTTGGAAAGTTCCCTGGATACATAATGCGTTTGAGAACGCTTCCGCGACTGCGAGCGGAATTATTGAAGCCTATAAAGTTTTACTCAGAAAAAGACAGCAAGACAGGCCGGATTGGGCAAAAAAACTTCCTGAAAATATAAAGTTTTTGGTTTTGGGCGGAGACGGCGGGACTTACGATATCGGGCTTCAAAGCTTGTCTGGCGCGCTGGAAAGAGGGCACCAGTTTCTTTATGTTTGTTATGACAATGAAGCATATATGAATACAGGCAATCAGAGATCTAGCGCAACTCCGAGAGGATCGCACACCACAACTTCGCCCGTGGGGAAAGCGCAGCAAGGCAAAAAAGAATTTAAAAAGGATCTAACCGCGATTATTGAAGGCCATCATATAAATTATGTCGCGCAGTCTTCAATTTCAAATTTTGCAGATCTGACCAGAAAAGCAAAAAGAGCGATGGAGATTGAGGGGCCGTCATTTATCAACTTAATCAGCCCATGCCAAAGAAGCTGGGGATTTGATCCGTCGCAGACAGTCCGAATCGCGGAACTGGCAGTCCAGACAAATTTCTGGCCGCTTTATGAAGTTGACCATGGAAAATTTACATTAAATTATGAACCAAAAGAAAGAAAACCAATGCTTGAATGGTTTAAATCCCAAAAAAGATTCAAGCATCTTCTGAAGCCTGAAAACGAAGAATTGGTTCAGGAAATTCAGGAGCATGTTGATAAAGAATTCGCGAGAATTAAAAAAAGAGCGGGGGAGTGTATTGAGTAATTTTTGTAAGAATAAACAATATTGTCATCCTGAATTTATTTCAGGATGACAATGAGCTTCTGAAGTTTGAAATAATAAACAAAAAATGCAAAATAAAGATCAAATTACAAAATTCATATTTTGGATAGTTATGTTGCTTATTATAATAAAACCATCTTTATTGTTCTATTTAATTATAGCTGGTTTTATTTTTATTCCTATTGGTCTTTCTTTGTATGCTTCAGCAAAAAAGAATAATATTAATTTAAATTTTTCAGGGATTAAAGACGGAAAGCAATATTTTTCTTCAGACAATTCAAATAAATTTATTAATAAATTAAGTTATAAAATTATGGATAAAAAAACAACGAGTACGGCTATAGTGATCATTTTGTCTCTTATAATTCTAATCAAATCCGTCGTAATTATTCCAGCAGGAGAAACTGGAGTGTATCATTTATTTGGGAAAGTAAAAAATGACGAAATAAAATCTGGTCTTCATCTTGTTAATCCTCTTGCTAAAATTACAAAGCTCAGCGTTAGAACCGAGCAATACACAATGAGCGTGGTAAAAGGAGAGGGACAAAAAACAGGCGATGATTCAATTGACGCTCTGACAAGCGAGGGATTGACGGTCAAACTTGATATAACTGTTTTTTATCATCTTGTAGAAGATAGCGCTTCAGATGTTTATAAAGAATTAGGCATTGATTATCAAGGAAAAATTATCAGGCCTGAAATAAGAAGCGCGATCAGAGAAGTCGTAGCGGGATATGATTCAAAATCAATTTATTCTGACAAGAGAGATGAGATGATCACCAAAATTAAAGAAAGAATGATAGAAAACATAGAGCCGAGAGGAATCGCGATTGAACAAGTTTTACTTCGAAATGTAATACTTCCGGCAAAACTTGACGCCAGTATTCAAGAAAAATTGCAAGCAGAACAGGAAAGCCAAAGATACGACTTCATTCTTGAAAAAGAAAAAAAAGAAGCAGACAGAAAAAGAATTGAAGCTGAAGGGCAAAGAGACGCGCAAAAAACAATTAATGAAAGCTTAACAAAGGAATATCTTAATTATCTTTATATAAAAGAATTAAAAGACAGGCCTGGAACAATTTACATTCCAACCAGTCCAGACAACGGTATCCCGATGTTTAAGGGGATACAATAATATATTTTTAGTAAATTGAATATAATAAAAAAAACAGTTCTTAGCAAAAGAACTGTTTTTTTAGTATTAAAATTTTATAAATATTATGTCCATTAATTATTTTCTAATTTATAATTCCGTATGCAATTAAGACTGTCATTACATATCGAAACATTTTTCCTAAAAATACATAAAAAGTAAATTTTTTAAAATCATATTTCAAAAGACCGGCAACAAAAGTCAAAGGATCTCCGATGATTGGAAGCCATGAAAAAAATAATGCGGCAGGACCGTATCTTCTAAATTTTTCTTCGGCTTTTTTTGTTTTTTTGTTATTAAATCTAATTACTTTATGTAATATTGTATTACTGCCTTTTATTCCTATATAATAATTCACTGTAGCGCCTAGATAATTTCCGACAGACGCTGTCAGAATAATGAAAATAATATTGTATTCAGCGCTTACAAGATAATAAACAAACCATTCTGATCCAAGAGGAAGCAGCGTTGAAGCTAAAAAACTTAACACAAAAAGAGCTATGTAATAATTATCAAATATTTCCAGTAAAATTTCTGTAAGCATAATTTTATTTTGTATTAATAGACCTGCTTGGTTTAACATGTCAATGCTATATCAAATTTGTGTTTTAAGCAAAATATTAAAATTTTGAACAAAGCCTTTCAAGTGATATAATGAAATAGTAAATTATAAATCAATGACTTAAATTATGAACAATAATAAAAATAAAATAATTAATCCGGACAAAATAAAACAAGCGGATTTGATCGTCGGCATTCCGTCATATAATGAAGCTGACAATATTGCCAATGTTGTTAAGCAGGTTGATCGCGGACTGATTAAAAATTTCAGCAAATATAAAGCAATGATCATTAATGTTGACAATAATTCGTCTGACGGAACAAAAGAGGCGTTTTTAAATGTTAAAACAAAGACGCCAAAAATTTACATCTCAACTCCTCCAGGAGTCATTGGAAAAGGCAATAATTTTTATAATTTATTTAACTACACTCTAAAGCTTAACGCTCTGGCGGTTACTGTTATTGATGCTGATATAAAAAGCATAACGCCAAATTGGGTGAAGTGGCTTTTTGAACCGATTCTAAAAGGCTATGATTATGCCACCCCTGTTTATTCAAGATGTGAATATGACGGATCAATAACCAATCATATTTGCTATCCGATGATTTACGGACTGCTTGGATATAATATCAGGCAGCCAATCGGAGGAGATTTTTCTTTTTCTTCGCAATTGGCTGAATATTGGCTGGGACGCAAATGGCATAAAACAACAAGAAAATACGGCATTGATATTTTTATGACGATGAACGCGATTTTAGGCGGATTTAAAATAGCGCAGGTAGGATTAGGCGCCAAAATTCACAAGCCAAGCGCGCCTAAATTAGGGCCAATGTTTTATCAAGTCGTAGATACTTTATTTAATATTATGCTTGATAACAAAAGTAAATGGTTGAATACAAAAGAAAAGGCGGAAATACCTTTTTTCGGCAAAAAGAAATTCGATCAGCCGCAGACTTTATTCATTGACTATAAGGGAATGAAAGCGACTTCAATTTTTGGTTTTCAGAGCAACGAAGATCTTTTAGAAGATCTATTAAGCGCTGAAGCCTTTAAAGAGTTGAAAAGAAAATATGATAAAGGGGATATTGCAATCGGCAATCATCTTTGGTGTAAAATAGTTTATGACGCTCTTTACGCTTACGATACGACAGATTTTAATTCTGATTTAATTGAAGCGTTAAAAGCATTATATTTTGGCCGTTTTGTCAGTTTTTTTAGAAAAACGCTAGACCAGCCATTTGAAGCTTGCGAAGATAGGATTATAAAACAAGCCGAACTATTTCGGCGAAATAAAGATTATTTTGTTGGAAAGTATAAATAGATCTAAATGTTAAAGTGCTAGTAATTAAAAACTGATAAAATAAATAGCAATAAATCAATGTTATTATGAGCCATCTTAATAATTATATACACTATGATTTTTTCAAAAATAAAGAATTGAATATTTTTTATTTATCAATTGCAATAATCACTTTTGGCGAATCATTGATAAATATATTTGTTCCAATTTATCTATATAAGCTAGGATATAGCATCCCGGTTATAATAATGTTTTATTTTTTCGTATCGCTTAACTTTGTAATTTTTTCATATTTTGGCGCGAAAATTGTCAGCAGAATTGGAGACAAACATTCTATTTTATTCTCTACTCCTTTCGCGGTTTTGTATTATATCGGATTATTATTACTGGAAAATAATATTGTTATATTTTGGATCTTACCATTTTTGCTGGCGTTAAGAATGATTTTTTATAACTATGGATACCATTTGAATTTTATTAATCATTCTGAGAGAAAAAAAAGAGGAAAAGAACTTGCGTCAATTGGTGTTATAACTCTAACGATGACAGCTACTGCCCCATTTTTAGGAGGCATTTTAGCGACCGATCATTTCTTTCTCTTGTTTTTATTAAGTGCGTTTCTAATGATAATTGGCACTTTCCCACTTTTTTTTTCAAAAGACAAACATGAAAAGATAAATTTTTCGGCAAAAGATTTAACCCGACAAATAACTGCAAAAAGTGAAAGAGGCAATCTGATTAGTTTTTCCGGATATGCCATGGAATCAATTATCGGGAGGACGATATGGCCTATTTTTCTAATTATCATTCTTCAAACTACAATAAAAACAGGCTCTATTTTTTCAGCTTCAATGCTGATTTCGATATGCTTATTTTATTTTATAGGGAAAATAACAGATAAGAAAAATAAGATTAAGCTGTTGAAAATCGGAACCGTTATGTATTTTTTTGCGTGGGTAGGGCGTATTTTTGCTAACACTTCTTATAAGATATTATTTATAGATTCATACAAAAATATTAGCGAGAAAGTATTACATTTGCCATGGTCCGCGCATAGTTATGATCTAGCAATGAGAAAAGATTATTTTTCTTTTATAGTCTCAAGGGAAATAATTTTTAATGTCAGCAGAATATTATTTTTGCCATTCATTGCCTTGATTTTTTGGTTAAACTTTAATCCTTTTCTGATCAGTTTTCTTGTTGCTGGATTATTTAGCATTGGGTATGTATTTATTAAAAAATAATTAACTAACGATTATCAATGCTTATAAAAAATTATAAAAGAATTGCCGATACTAAACAGAAAAAAGATTTGTTAAAAATTATTGACTGTGCGATTTTGCATTCTATACCTGATTATGTTTTAAAAAATTCTTTAAAAAGAATTGGAAACGGCATATTTGTTAATGGCAAAAAAGCGGCTGATCTAAAAAGGAACAGAATTTTCGTAGTTGGAGCCGGAAAAGCTTCTGGGATAATGGCGGAAAATTTTGAAAAGATCACTGGAGTAAAAAATATTACCGCGGGTAGGATAAATTACAAAGGTTATAAACCGAAAACTAAAAAAATAAGAACTGTGCTGGCAGGGCATCCTTTGCCGAATGAATCAAGTATAAAAGGAACAAGAGAAATTTTAGATCTTAAGGAAAAATTTAAAATAGGAAAAGATGATGTAATTTTTTGTTTGATCTCCGGAGGAGGTTCGGCGTTGATGGAATATCCGATTAACGGTATTACTTTGCAAGATACGCAAAAAATTACTAAAGCGCTTCTTTATTGTGGAGCAAGCATAAATGAAATAAATATAGTGAGACAAAAACTGTCGCGAGTGAAAAGCGGCGGGTTGGCAAGACATTTTTATCCGGCAAAAATTTACTCTTTAATTATCTCGGATGTAATTGGTAATGATCTGAAAACGATCGCTTCCGGTCCGACCGTAAATATAAAGCGCGCAAAATCCGCTTATTCGATAATAAAAAAATATAAACTGGAAAATGAAATACCCGGAGCAGTAGTAAAAGAATTGCAGCAGTCCCGCGTTGCTCAGAAAGTTTTTCCAAAAGTAAAAAACATAATTATTTCCGATATAAACAATATGGTAAATTCGGCGGAAGAAAAATGCATGAATTTAGGATATAGTCATATTGTCTTAAACAGAAAAGTGACTGGCGAAACAAAAGATCAGGCAAAAAAATATGCCGGAAGAATTATAAATTTGATCAAAAAACGCGGCTTGGGCGGTAAACAAAAGGAAGCTTTTATTTTCAGTGGTGAAACTACGGTGATCGTAAAAAATAAAAACGCCAAAGGCGGAAGAAATCAAGAGTTTTCTTTAGCATTTTTAAAGAAAATGGAAGGATTTGATGAAAAATGGGCTTTTGCGTCATGCGACAGCGATGGATTTGATTTTCTTGACGGTGTTGCCGGAGGAATTGTTGACTACAAAACTTT
>JAGLXN010000072.1 GCA_023132875.1 Candidatus Parcubacteria bacterium | reverse complement strand
ATATATGTCTGCGATCTTCGCAAAAGACCAAAAATAAAACAAGAAACGCATAAAATCATGGGCCCGCAGCATGTCCGAAACGATAGGCTAATTACGGATTATCTGTACCAAGCTGCGACAGAACGGTATCTGTTTTCAACCATTCAGGATACTTTTTATATACTTTTATATACATTGTTGAGCATAGTTTATATTTCTTTCCATATTTCTTTGCTTAATTTATATAAATCGTCAGCCCTTTTTTCTATCTCAATTTCATTCCACTCTTGTATGTCTATATATGATATTGTAATTGGTAATGATGAAAATTTCTTTAAAGTCTCTTTTTTATTATTCCACGATGAATTTTTTAGTTTACTATTCAATTTGCCTGTTGTAATAGTCAAATTACCAAGAGTTTTTAATTTAAAATTTCTCTGCCATTTTTCTTCATCTGTAAATTCTTTATTCTTCCAATTTTCTTCCCATTTTTTCGGCATTATGTGCTCGGTAGAATAACTTTTTAAACTTAATTTATCTATATCGTTATAGCCCGTATTAATTTGTCTTAGACTAATAATGAATAATATTTCTCTTGCATTTTGATTGCTTAAAATAGAATTATTAAAAGCATATTCTAACTCACTATTATCAGGAAACTTATTTGTTATTTCCTCAAATTCAGCAATAATCTGTTTTAAATAATCCAAATAACTAATATTGTCTTCCTTTTTAATTAGTTTTTGAAGTATTGATAAAAACAAATTGTTATAGTTTTTAGTTGTAAATTTTGAAATATTTCTACGAACTAAATAACTTTCTAATAAACTTAATATTTTTCTCCTTTCGTTGTTATCCTTGATGTTTTTATAAATAAACATTATTAATGGATAAACTGTTGTTATAGATAGGTTCTCAATTATATGAAAAAATCTTTTCTCATATTCTAAAAAACTTATTTCATTTATTTCACTGTTAGAAGGAAAGTTAAAATATATGTCAGCATATTCTTTTAGATTTCCTAGAAATTCCTCTTTTTCACTTAAATTTTTACTTTTCAACCAAACTTTGTATTCTTTAAAAAGTTTTTCAAGCCTAATATCCTTCTGTGTTTCAATGATTAAAAAAATATAAAGTAATATTTCGGCATTTGTTCTGTAAACTCTTCCTGATGTTTTATCGGTATTCCAAAATTCCCTTATTTCTTCATCTGCTTCAAAAACATCAAACCAATATTTGTCATATAAGCATTGAAGTTCCTTTTCCTTAAATATGTAATTTTTCAACAATTCAGAAGTTGTCAGTTTTACACCTAATGAATTAATAGTATCAAAAATCTCTTGTTCATCGTCATCGTGTGCTAATAACATACTTATAACTGGCACTTTATAAAGGATTATATCTTTTAATTCTGATAATTCTTCATTAGTAAATTCTTTGGTCCTTTTTAAAAAATATTGAAATGCATTTACTATTAGGTTGTCGGATTTATTAGATATATATTCTTCAATATCAAATCCATTATTATCCCCTTTTATTTCAATAGATATAATATCTTCAAAATATGGTTTATCTATTCGATTATGTTCTATTCTATGATGTAGATTTCCCTTTGCGTCCTTAAATGTTAATAAATTTTGCAACTGAGATTTTAATTCAGGAAATTCACTGTCAATATTAATGCTTAATTCAATTGCTTTTAATAATAATGAAATTGATGTTATTCTTTGTTGACCATCTATTAAATCAAAATTACTCTCATTTATTTTTTTTGCAGGAATTTGTTTGATTATCAGAGTTCCAATAAAATGCTCTTTATTTTTATTTTGCTGATAAAAATTATATGTTTCCAAAATACTTTCCCATAAATTATCCCAATTTTCCGTATCCCAAACGTATGGTCTTTGAAAGAATGGAACTACATATCTCATTGAACCTTGAAAAAAGGAATTTAATTTTTCTTTTTGAGCACTAATCATACTATTTTCCTTTAATGTTTATTGTTTACTCAAATTATGCTATTGTTCTGGTAAATAATTCAGGATTTGAGAGTAGTGTGATAGCTTTTCATATTTATTAATCATAGATTTTAAAAGCTTGTTTTTTCGTTCTATTTGTGTAAGAAATTCGTTGGTTCTTTTGTCCACTATTGTTAAATCTGCATAATAAACAAGCCCTGCTAAGTAACCATCATTTAAGTCGCTACCACTTGCTCTTTCAGCCTTTGTTCTGATTTTGTGTAGTTCTTTCCATAGTAGCCAAGTAGGACAGTTTTTTTCTTTGATTCCTAGAATACCGTTTTTCTTATTATCTGGGAAATTTCTAGAAATAACCTCACGCCTTTTTTTGAATATTGCAAGATACAGTATTTGATCGAGTGTTTTAAAATCTTTAGTTTCTTCGATTTTAATCCCAAATTCTTTCAAGAAACGCTTTTCTGTTGATCCAAAAGAGGTGTACATACTTTCTCCAGATTTTAATACACTTTTGAAAAACTCATTTGCAGTTTTTTCAGGACTATTAATTTTTTTATCTCCCTTTTGGCATATTTCTTCTTCTAGCTTGGTTTGCATTTTATTCAATATGCCACTTGCCGACTCTAAAGATCGAAGTTTACCTTTTCTTAAAGTGGAAAGCTTGGGGTCTTGAGGTTTGATTGACTGTGCTCTTGAAATAGAAGCAATCTCTTTCTTTCTATTTTCTTTTGCAAGTACTGCACGTCGCAAAGTTTCAAGCTGAGGTATATATGGATAAAGAAGGTCTTCTCCTGAGCAAAAATCAAATATATCGTTTCTGGTTTTTTCCGTAATGCTTTTTAGAGATATATTCTTATTATCCAAAATAATATTAAATTCAACAGTTTCAATATCAACTATAGATCCTATATGGTAGGGCACGCTACAGCATATTAGTGATGCAACAATAGGGAGTTCTTGGAGCAATTGGATAGAGTTCGACACAATTTTATCATTTCTATGAGCTAAGAGTTCTTCAATGTGATGCCATGTTAGAAGTGGTATAGCACCTTTGCTATAAAGAAATTCTAAAACATTCGTTGCCTGCTGTCGGTGGCTTTTATTCTTGTGAAAATAATCTTTAGAAATATCCACCAAGACAGAACTGTCAAGGGCTATTAGAAATGGTTCTATGGGAGAATTCAGTTTCTTACACTCCTTTCATAGTTGAAGGTATACCTTCTATTTTGTATTTATCAATTTCTGGCACTTTCCCACAAAATGGGCATGGTAATAGATTCATGAAAGCTACAATCCTTTTAGTTCTTTTTTTTCGATTTGATTCAACTTTTAAAAGGGTGCTAAGCTGACACCATAGCCCCAGAAATCAGCGGCGGTTCGCCATCCTCTGGGTTTAATAGTTGGCTCTTTTCTTCCA
>JAGLXN010000071.1 GCA_023132875.1 Candidatus Parcubacteria bacterium | reverse complement strand
AAAAATACGCCGCAGATCGAATTCCCTCAATTATTAATGAAACAGACAACACCGCACTTCTGCAAAAATTAAACCTGATTGATGACAAAGACTTAAAAAGAGCGGTGGTTCTTCTTTTTTCCAATGACCCGCAGAAATTTTACCTCCAGTCTGTGGTCAGGATTGGTAAATTTCTCACCGATACAGAAATTCAAACAACTGATATTGTTAAAGGCAATCTTTTTGCACAACTGGAAAGCGCCCTGGAAATCCTGCGAACAAAATATCTGGTAAGCAATATAAAATATGAAGGTATTCATCGCCGTGATATCCTTGAATATCCTTATGAAGCATTAAGAGAAGCTATAATTAATGCGTTGATTCACCGAGACTATTCAGGGACTTCACAAATCCAGATACGGGTCTATCCTGACAATTTAATCATAATGAACGAAGGGAAACTTCCGCCTGAAATACCTGTGGAAAAATTGAAAACCAATCATTTATCCATACCAAGAAACACACTCCTTGCTAAAATTTTCTATTATGCTGGATTTATTGAATCCTGGGGGCATGGAACAATAAAAATTGTAGAAAACTGTATAAAACAGGGCTTGCCGGAACCAGATTTTGTCGAAGAAAACGGTGTAATGACTGTTACATTTTATAAGGATAAATGGAATGAAGAAAATCTCAAGAAGTTGGGTTTGAACGAAAGGCAGATTAAAGCTGTTAAACACATCAAAGAAAATAAGATTATAAACCTATCTTCTTATAAGGCTTTAATTAAAAACATTTCTGAAAAAACCTTATACAGAGATCTCCAAGATTTAGTAGATAAAAATATTCTGAAAGAAATTGGTGAAAAGAGAGGCAGGAAATATGAATTGGCATAACGGACATTTATCGGACATAACGGACACGTTTCAGACATTTATCAGACATAGCCATTGACATTTAATAGGTAATTTTGGCGGTTATTTGGTAAAGGCAAATCCTTATTTTATACAATGAAAGTAACGGAAAGGTAATGAAAGGGTAATGAAAGTAATGAATACTAAATTCATTATATTATCTGGGATAAATGGTTGAATAAAAAAATGGCATTAATAATTATCATTAGGCAAAAGACGTAAAAGGGGGCATAAAACGGGGCAATGGTGAGTCAAATGATGCAAAAATGATGCAAAAATGAAGAACATCTCGATAACATGTCACGATAGGCAGCGGATATTTTATGAAATTAAAAAGGGCAATAATTGGGCAAATGGGGCAAAAAAAGGGCAATAATTGGGCATGCGGTGTATGTAAAGGAAAATGGAAAAATTACAAATAGTGAATATCAAAAACTAAATGATGTCTCAAAACCAATGGCAAGCATTGACCTTAAAGATTTGGTTGAAAGAAACATTTTGAAAAGATTGGGAATAACCGGAAGAGGCACAGAATATACATTGGGCTAATAATGGGCTAAATGGGCTAATAATGGGCTAATGATAATATATCAATGGGTACTTGCAATGCACTAACAGTGCATATTATGTGTTGAAATAATTGCGCCAATTACGTCATTAATGCGCCACAATTGCGCTAATACTGAACGATTTAATTTCTAAAGGACTTGTCCAAAAACGGGGAGCGAAAAAAGGAACACGTTATTTGCTCATATATGTCGGTTAAATGTCGGATATCGGAAACGGATTGATTCAGATACAGAACACAAACCGCTCAAAGGAATAAAACATGGATAAACAGCAGGCACAGAAAATTATTAAAGACACCTTTGAGCGTTCTTTTGATATGGACAGGTTTACTGTGTTTACAAAAAACCTTCTTAACAGGATTGATGAATCAAAAGCATTCCATGCACACGGTTATGTAAAGGAAGGGTTCAGGGGCATTATTAAAACATACGAGCGGGTTGGAACTTACAATGCAACCGATGATAAAAAGGTCGATATCATTGTCGTTTATCTGCAAAAAGGATCTTCACTCGATCATGCCCGTGTGACACAAAGGAACTTTGCCGGCAGATACCTTGATGACAGAGGAGAAAAAGATGCCGGATTATTTGCATTTGTTTCGCCAGATGAAGCAGATTGGCGGTTTTCTCTGGTAAAGATGGACTATAAGTTTGATAAAAACGGAAAGGTAAAAGAAGAGTTCACCCCTGCCCGACGCTGGTCGTTCCTTGTTGGTGAAAACGAAAAAAGCCACACCGCACAAAGCCGTCTTGTAAATATTCTTAAAAATGATGAGCATGACCCGACTCTGGAAGAAATTGAAAAAGCTTTTGATATTGAGACTGTCACCAAAGAGTTTTTCCGCGAGTACCGTAATCTTTTCCTTCGCACCAAAGACGAGCTGGACAATGTGGTCAATAAAGATCCGAAAATCAGGGCTGATTTTGAAGCCAAAGGCGTTGATACTGTAAACTTTGC
>JAGLXN010000070.1 GCA_023132875.1 Candidatus Parcubacteria bacterium | reverse complement strand
CTACTAACTTTTCGCTAGGTTGAACACTTTTTAATGTATTTAGCTTTGATATAATGTCATTCATAAGTATTTAGTATACAGTATTTAGTATTTAGTATTTTTAAATTGTTATATTGTCATTTCGAATCCCTTTAGGATGAGAAATCTAATAGCACAGTAAACGCATGTAACCTTGCTTTCAGATCCCTCAATCGCTATCGCTCATTTCGGGATGACATTGTAATGCTAGATGATTTATAGGTTAATTTGATGTAATATTTGATAGATTCTGAACTAAGCTTGTCCTCGTGAAGACGGGGATTCAGAATGACAAGTATACTGAATACTACATACTGTATACTAAATACTCTTCCTCATCACTTTTTCAAGGGCTTTTACCGCTCTGTGGAGCTGAACTCGGATTGCGCCTTCCTTTTTTCCTGTTATTTCAGCTATTTCTGGCATCGACAGATCTTCAACATACCTTAAAATTAATATTTCCTGATAATCATCCTTTAGACAGTTAAGCGATTTTCTTAATTCTTCAATTTCCTGTTTTTTGTTTAGTTCGGCTAAAATGTCTTGTTTATGGTCAATCATCGCCTCTTTTTCTTCTTCGCCTATTTCAATTATCAAGTCTTTCTTCTTGCGATAATGATCAATTATCAAGTTTCTGGCAATTTTGTATAAAAATGAACTTATCTTATTGTTTTTAACTATTTCTTTCTTTCCAGTCTCATTCTTCTGTTTTATATATCTCCAGCATTTAAGAAATGTGTCTGAAGTTAAATCTTCTGCCGTTTCCTTTGAACTTGTTTTGAGATACACAAACCGAAAAATTCTGATAACATAAAAATCATAAATTTCAGCAAACGCTTCCTTCTCACCCTTCAATGCCCGTTTCAGTATTAATTTTTCTTCAAGATTTTCTAATTCTTTCATTATTAGTAAACGAGTTAGTTAAAAAAATGTTACACCATGAGTATCGGATAGCCGATATTCGTGTAGCGTATAGCGTATAACGTGTAACGTTACATGTTTTGCATTATACGTTTTGCATTATACGTCATACGCTATCATAAACAACAAAAAAACCTGTGCTTTATATTAGAAGCAGTGATTTGATTATAGCATATTATAGTATTTAGTATCAAGTTTGTTGTATTGTTGTATTGTTGTATTATTTTATTGTCATTGCGAAAAGACTGAACTTCTTGCGAGAGCAGGTTTGTAACCCATTCCTTTTGTTTTGAAACATCACACAGTTTTGCTTGCTTTGAAAACATTTAGGAACTGCTTACAAACTGGCTCCCGCTTTAAAAAATAAAAAAATGAGCGGGATTTTGCCGCTCGTGAGCTTATATCTAGTTATTTTCAAAACTTCGTTTTTCCACCAATAACTTTCTTAGGTCTTCAAAGTTTATATTTCCGCCATTATTAATGGCTTCTGATGTTATTTCTCTCAGTACTCTGGCTACTTCTGTAAGCTCTTCTACGCTTTCCAGAGGTAAAGATTCAGATTTGCGTCCTACCTCTTTAAGCCTGTTTTTTAAAACTGTTAGCTTTCTAACTTCAGATTCAGTTTTCTTTTCTATCATAAAATATCCCTCTCTCTTAATAACAATTCAACATTCTTTTTTTAAAACAAACCTTTTTGTTAAATTGCTAATTCATGTATATCATATATATTAAAATTTGTAAATAGCTTATATAAAAAAACAAGGCAGTGCCTCGTCTCTACTATATTTAATATCTCAAGATTTTATACGACAGTCTTAAGTGCATAGTTCCGGGATTGTGGAGCTTGTCCTAAATGAAACCGAAGGATCGTTATTCCTCCTCGCAATGACAGGTTACATATTATACGTTTTGCGTTATACGTTTTGCGTTATACGTTACACGTTATACGCTCTCAAAAACTTCCAATGTTTCTTTCGCGGATTTATCCCAGCTGAATTCTTTAATATTTTTCAGACTTCTCTGCGCAAAATCTTTTCTTAGAAAATCATTATTTAAAAACATATTTATTTTTTGGGCAATATCATCTGAGCTTTTAGCATTAACAAGCAAAGCATGGTCATCAACAATTTCAGAAAGCGAAGAGTTGTCACTTACTATGCATGGAACTCCGTAGCTCATCGCCTCAAGAACAGGAAGTCCAAAACCTTCATATAGAGAGGGAAGAACGAACATTAACGCGTTTTGATATAATTTTACAAGATCTTCACCGCTGACTTTGCCCAAAAAAATAATATCCTCTGAAAATTTGCTTTTCTTTGCCTTTTCGTATGTCTTATCCGCCATCCATCCTTTACCGCCAGCAATTATAAGCTTTAAACTAGACGATTTCTCATTTCTGCGGCTTTTTATTGTTTCAAATGCTTCAATTAATCGAATTAAGTTTTTTCGCGGTTGAATTTGGCCGACAAAAAGGATGTAGGGATTGTTGGAATCTAAGGATAAAAAGGAGTCCGACTCCGAAGCTTCGGAGTCGGACTCCTTTTTATCTTCGCTAAAATTCTGATTCACCCCATGATAAACAACTTTTATTTTATTTTCATTAATATTGTAAAATTTGATTATGTCTTTTTTTGTCGCTTCGGATGGAGCAATAATCGCATCTGCCATTTGAACAGCTCTTTTTGTGTGAAATTTAAGAAGAAACCTGTCTTTTACCGTAAAATGATCAGGAAAGATCATAAATGCCAGATCATGAACAGTAATAACTATTTTTATGTTTTTTGGTTTTTTAAAAAATGGAACTGATTGAATCGGCATAAACAAAACATCCGGTTTGTCTTTTTTTATTTCTTGCGGCAATTTCGTGTATGTCCAAAAAGGAAACTGTGATTTTATTGTTTTAAGTTTAAAATTCGCATTCGTAGAGACGCGATTACTTGCGTACAAAATATATTCATTCTCTTTATCAATCTTTCCGAGCGCGTTAACGATCCCCCGCGTATAAACTTTTACACCGGTTTCTTGCTTTAAAGTTAGTTCGTTAATATTTATTGCTATTTTCATATAATTAAATTGTTAGATTGTTCTATTGTTAAATGGTTGGATTGTCATTTATTCTACGGTGCTTCAGCACACGGCGTGAAAGCTTTAGTTTCCCGTGTTTTCTGTGGAGGCTAAAGCCTCAATACCCTCAGCTAAAGCTAGTAGAAAACTTCGTTGGCTCCACGCTTTTGTGTGGAGTCTGTTGTGAATTGGAAAAATTTTCTGAAA
>JAGLXN010000007.1 GCA_023132875.1 Candidatus Parcubacteria bacterium | reverse complement strand
GGCGGGGCAACTCGTGATATGACTTTTGTGACCGATAAGGGGAAAGTTATTGAAACGCCGGAGAATTTGACGGAGCAGAAACTTCTTGCTTTTGAATATGGAGCGAAAATTAAAAGCGAGGAAGTGTTTTTTAATTTTGGGGGAGGAGCGTGCAATACAGCGGCGACTTTTGCAAAATTAGGATTAAATGTGGCAGTAAACTGCAGAGTTGGAAATGATGATGATGGAGAATCTACGATAAAGAATTTAAAGAAACTTGGAATAGGCGCTGATTTAATTCAGGTTGATGAAGATAAAAAAACCGGATTTTCGCTGGTCGTGGTAAATAAAAATAGGGGAGACCGCGTTATTTTTGCTTACAAAGGAGCGAGCGATTTTCTTGAGGTTCGAGAAAGAGAGATAAGTAAAACAAAATGGATCTATCTTACTTCTTTGGCGGGAAACTGGGAGGAGGATTTGGGTGAAATTAATAAAACTGTTGAAAATAGTAAGATAAAATTGGCATGGAACCCGGGTGCTACTCAAATTACTGCTGGCAAAAATAAGTTGGAAAATACTTTGAAGAATACTGAAATATTAATTATAAACAAAGACGAAGCGATAGAACTTGTCCAGAATGATGAAGATTTAAAATTAGATTTTAATGAAATAAATGATGTTGAAATTTTAGCAAAAAACATAAAAAATTGGGGTCCAAAAATAATTGTCATAACAGACGGTCCCGAAGGCGCTTATGTGTATGACGGAGAAAATGTTCTATATTCTTCTTCTACTCCAGACAAGAAAATAGATTCAACCGGAGCAGGCGATTCATTCGGTAGCGCTTTAGTTGGAGGATATATATTAACAGATAATTTTGAAACCGCTTTGAAATATGGAATTATAAACAGCGGAAATGTTGTCGGTGAATACGGTGCGCAGAATGGGATTTTGAACAAAGAGAAAATAGAAAAGAAGTTGGGAGATGTGAAAGTGAGTTATTTATAAAAATCTGTTGGCTCCAGTCTCCTGACTGGAGCCAACAGATTTGTAAGGAAATGAATAGAATTTTAAAAGTTGAATAATTGTATAAAACCAAAAAATGAAAAAACTTAAAATTGCGTTTTATTCTACGAATGAATTTTCATGTCCTTTGCCGGAGGAGATAATATATGCTCCGATGGGTTTGGCTGAGAAAGTTGTGAAAGAGCTTGCGAGGCGCGGGCACGACGTTACTCTTTATACTTCTTCCGACTCAAAGATAAAAATGAAAAAAGTAACTGACGGGCTGGTTTCGTATTATAAGCTCAAGGACAAAGCGATGAGCGGAGGATTTCACGATCAGCTGCAGATGACCTTATATGAACAGCTGTTGGCGTCAAGAATGTATGAAGATTCACAAAAGGGGAAATATGATATTATCCATTCTTTTCACCTTGTACCGAAAATTCTGCCTTTTATAAATCTTACAAAGACGCCGACAGTTTTCACTCTGCACGATCCGATGGACGCTAGCTGGAATAAGATTATAAAATACTGCAAATGGAAAAATAAGGCAAGTTATGTTTCTATAAGCAATAATCAAAGAAAAGGCATGCCAGATTTAAATTATGTCGCGACTGTGTATAATGGTTTGAATATTGAAAGATTTAAGTTTCAAAAAAAGCATAAAAATTATTTAGCTTTTCTGGGCAGGTTTTCCTATGAGAAGGGGGTTAACGCGGCTGTGAAAGTTGCTGCGAAATCCGGTGAAAAAATTAAAATCGCGGGAAATATTTGGGGCAATGGCTTTTATAACGAGAAAGTAAAACCATATTTAAAAAAAGGAGAAATTGAGAATGTTGGACTTTTAAAAGAAAATCAGTTGTCAGATTTTCTTGGCGGCGCGAAAGCTCTTCTTTTCCCAATTCGCTGGGAAGAGCCGTTTGGTCTTGTGATGATTGAAGCAATGGCTTGCGGGGTTCCAGTAATCGCATTTAACCGCGGATCAGTTTCAGAAGTCGTAAAACATGGCAAAACCGGGTTTATTGTTGAAAATGAAAAAGAGATGATTGAAGCGATAAAAAATATTGATAAAATTGATCGGGCAGAATGCAGGAAACATATTGAAGAAAATTTTACTGTTGAAAAAATGGTTGATGGGTATGAGGAGGTTTATGGGAAGATAATAAATGGTATATAGTATTTAGTATGCGGTATTCAGTATTTCATAATAATTCAAATTATTTATATAAATGTGTTATAATGTAGGTAGTTTGCTGATATTTTAGATTGCGAAACAAAAATTTAATTTACTGAATAGTAATTTCAATATGAACTCCTCCCCTGATAAGGGGAGGCTGGGAGGGGTTTGAAATATCGTATGATTATAATGTAAAATTAAAAAATTGAAGTATCTCTCTATTTTCTAATTATTTTTTATAATTACAACTCTACCCGCGTTCAAAACCCCCTTTAGTTCCCCCTTATCAGGGGGACGATATAAAATATGCTAAACTTGATTTATAGAAATAATAAAAAAATTAAAAAATAAAAATGCTAAATAATTTTTTCAATCCTAAGTCAATCGCTGTTGTTGGAGCGTCTTCAAATAGAGAAAAATTGGGATATGGGATATTAAGAAATATTCTTGATCATGGTTATCGCGGAAAAGTTTATCCGGTAAATTTGAAATATAATAAGGTTCAGGGAATAAAAGCCTATCCAAGCGTTTTGGATATAAAACAAAAAGTTGATCTAGCTGTTATTGTCATACCTGCGCAAGCGGTTAATTTTGTTTTGGCTGAATGCGGAAAGGCAAAGATCAAAAATGTTATAATTATAAGCGCTGGGTTTAGGGAAATAGGAAAAGAAGGAAATGTTCTTGAGCAAGAAATGAGAGAAATTGCTAAAAAGTATGAGATTAATATTCTTGGTCCAAATTGTCTTGGAATTCTGGATTCTACAAGCGATTTGAACGCGTCATTCGCAGAGGGTATGGTTCAAAAGGGATCAATCGGATTTATTTCTCAATCAGGAGCAATATGCACAGGGATGCTTGATTGGGCAAATTTAAACAATGTGGGATTCTCAAGGTTTGTGAGTATGGGAAATAAGGCGATGATTACTGAAATTGAAATGTTGGATTTTTTTAAGACTGACAAGAAAACAAAAGTAGTTTTGGCTTATTTGGAAAGCATTGAACGAGGAGAGGAATTTATGAAAGTTGCAGCGGAGTTAGTAAAGATAAAACCGCTTTTTATAATAAAGCCCGGAACCAGCAAGGCATCGCGCGAGGCGATGAAATCTCATACCGGAGCGCTTGCTAATAAAGAAGAAGCAGTCAAAGTTGCTTTTTCTCAAGCTGGTATTGTTCGTATAAATAATCTGGAAGAATTATTTAATATTGCAAAGCTGCTTTCTCGCTATGATAGTTTGGATAGTGATAAAATTGCCATTATTACTAATGCTGGCGGTCCTGGAGTGATCTCTACTGATGAAATTGAAAATAATGGTTTAAAAATGGCAGTTTTTAAAAAGAGAACATTGGACATTTTGAAAAAACATTTACCAAGAGAAGCGAATATACATAATCCGGTTGATGTTATTGGCGATGCCAAAGCTGATAGGTATGAAATTGCCATTGAAACATTGCTGGCTGACGAGACCGTTGGGGGGATAATTTCTATTTTGACTCCGCAAAAAACTACTGAAATAAAAAAGACAGCGGATTCTCTTGTAAAATTTTCAAAAAAAAGTTCAAAGCCAGTCCTTGCAAGTTTTGTCGGAGGAGTTTCAATTGAAAATGAAGTCAAGATGCTTAATAAAAGCTCTTTGGCTTTTTACAATTATCCATTACAAGCGATATTTTCACTTGGAAAACTTTGGCATTATAAAAAGGCAAAAAAAGATGCTTCAATATATTTAAAAGCTATAAAAAATAGCAAACTTAAAAAGAACAAGATTAGTAAAAAAGAAATAATATCTAATCCTAATTTTATTGAGTCGTTTCGTATTTTGAAGTCATATGATATACCAGTAGTGGAATCGTTGCTGGCTAGGAATGTTAGCGAGGTTAAAGAGCTTTCTGAAAAAATCGGATATCCCGTGGCAATGAAAATATTTTCAAGTAAAATAAGCCATAAAACTGATGTGAAAGGTGTTAAAATAGATATAAATAGCAGTTCTGAAACTATAAGTTTTTTCAATGAAGCACAAAGTAAATTAGGAAATAAACTGGAAGGAATGGTTATTCAGCCAATGACGCGCGGAACTGAAATTATCTTAGGAGTAAAAAGAGATGATAATTTCGGCCATTTGATTATGTTTGGGATGGGAGGGATTCAAACTGAAATTATAAAAGATGTTTCTTTTAGGCTGTTGCCCATAGAAAAATCTGAGGCGTTAAGAATGATCAAAGAAATAAAATCTTTTAAAATTTTAAATGGTTACAGGGGATTTCCCAAATTAGATATTGATTCAATCGCAGATTCTATTGTTGGATTATCTAATTTAATTTGCGATCATCCGGGAATAAAAGAGTTGGATATTAATCCTTTAATGGTTAAAGAAGAAGGCAAAGGCTGTATTGCTGTTGATGTCAGGATTGAAGTATGATTTTACAGTGGCAAGGTTGAGATAGTCTGTCATTGTGAGGGCGATAGCCCGTGGCAATCCCGGGATTATACGCATAAAATTGTAATATAAAATCTTGTGGTGTTAGGCTCGGGATTCTTCGACTCGTTTCACTTGCTCAGGATGACAGTGTGAAATAGTTTAGAATTTTGAGAATTTTAATTCATAAACATATACTATGGAAATACAAAAAGAAAAAATAAAGGACGATATAGAAAAATATATTGATCCTTTTCACATTGATAAAAAAAGACAAGAAAAAGTTTATGATGAAATTAGGGAGAACGCGAAAGGGGATTTTGACTTTTTTATTTTGACGATTTTTTCCGGAATAATCATTACTTTAGGGCTTATAGTTAATTCTTCCGCTGTTGTTATAGGAGGAATGCTTTTAGCTCCCTTGGTTTGGCCGATGCTGTCTTTGTCAGTGGCTATTGTGAAAGGAAGATCAAGACTTATGCAAAACTCAGTTTTTACTCTGATCCGAAGCACGGCAATAATTTTTGTCATTGCTCTTTTTTTAGGGTTTATTTCTCCGGATTATGCTTTACGGGGAAGTGAATTCTTATCTCGCACTTCTCCGACAATTTTTGAATTGTTTATCGCGCTGGCCGCGGGATTTGTCGGAGCATTTGTGATCACTTATCCCAAGATCGGAGCCGCGATTGCTGGAGTTGTTATCGCGGCGGCTTTAGTCCCCCCTATAGCAGTTATGGGGATATCTGTTTCTCATGGAAATCTTGGAATGGCAGGCGGCGCTTTTATTCTTTTTATGTCCAACTTGATAGCGGTTACCTTTTCGTCTTCAATCTTATTTCTAGTTGCCAGATTTAAAGGCCCCTCATCTGAGAAGGGGCAAGAACGAAGGAAAAGCAATATTCGCTGGACACTGGTTCTTTTGTTTGTGATGACAATGCCATTATTTTTAATTACAAGCAAAGTCGTAAAAGAAAGTAATCAGCAAAATATAGTTCGAGATGCGGCAAAGGTTATAATTCCTGATTCAACCATAACGAATGTCAAAATTAACGAAAAGAATAATATATCTACGGTTAATATAACTATTCAATATTCTGGAGATTTAACGGAAAAACAAATTAATGAATTAAAAGATATTTTATCTGTAAGAATGAACAAAATTGTGGTTCCCAGAATAACAGTTGTTCCGATAATTAAGACTTGGGAAGATGCTAGCCAATAAAGTTGTGAAAAGGAGAAATAAAAGTTATAATATAAAAATACATTGTTACATTGTTGTATTGCTACATTGCTTTTGAATAAATTACGAATCCAAAACTACAAATCACAAATTAGGGTGACAAATAAAAAAATTGTCATTCTGAACGGAGTGAAGAATCCCGAGACTATGCACGCAAAACCGCAGTATAAAGTTTTATCTGCATAGTGTCGGGATCCTTCGACAAGCTCAGGATGACAATGTGAAATCGTTTAGAAATTAAAGAATTAGAAATTATTTTCAGCTCTAGGCTGATGAGCCTAGGGCTCAAAAAATTACAAAATTACAAATTTAAAAATTTAATAAATAGTATCATGCAAAACATATATCAAATCAGAATTCATTCGCGCGGAGGACAGGGTGCAAAAACCGCGGCGCAGATCATTGCCGAGGCTTCAATTGAAGAAGGAGAGTTTGCGCAGGCTTTTTCAGAATATGGACCGGAAAGGTCGGGAGCTCCGATGAAGACATTTCTTAGAATCAGTAAAAAGCCAATTATGCTTCATAGCGATGTTCGCGCGCCTGACATGGTTGTTGTTTTAGATCCATCTTTGCTTTTAAACATTGACGTAACAGATGGGCTTGCTGATGGCGGAATTGTTCTAGTTAATACCTGTGATAGCGCTGATAGTTTAAAAAAGAAATTAAATAAGAAAAATTGTAAAATATATACGATTAACGCTAAAGGAATCGCAATGAGAATAATCGGCAGAGACCTGCCGAATACCGCGATAATGGGCGCCATTATTAAGCTGGTTCCCTTAATTCCGTATGAGCATGCTGTTGAAGAAACAAGAGAAAAGTTTAGCAGAAAGCTTGGAGACGAATTGACTGAAAAAAATATTGAGGCGTTGAAAGAAGGATATAAAATAGAAATTGGAAATTAGGATATTGGATATTATTTATTAACGAATTAATAAACTGAGTTTTAAAACATAAAAAAAGAGGAGTTAGAAATATGTTGATCTAATTTCCTCAGTTTCTTTTCGACAATTTTTCCCTGACAGTAACCAACTATTATAATTATTATGATAGCAATTACTGCCATTGTAAATCCTCCTCCCACAGAGATTATTCTTTCACATACGGGATGGGGATAGAAAAATACCAAAAATATTATTGGTGTTCCTATGGCTACAGATATAAGAGCTGTGGCTATATCTCCTGCAAGAATAACTCTTATTTCTGTTTTTGTTATTTCTCTTCCTTTTTTCTCAAATTCCTCTTTTCTAATTTTAACGACCTCCTTTATTTATAATTTTATAATAATGCTATCAACTCATTGCGTCAATGTTTTAATTATACTAAAATTAAATGAGAATTAAGTTTTAAAATATAATATGACTACTAAACTAAAAACTGCAAAACAAATTCCTATTGGGGGAAAAATAATTGAGGCGGGGAATGCGAAAGAATTCAAAACTGGAAGCTGGAAGGCTAAAATGCCTGTTCGGGATAAAGAAAAATGCATTAATTGCATGCGCTGTGCCGTGTTTTGTCCCGATATGGCGATAAAAACAAAAAAAGTGAAAGTTGACGGGAAAGAAAAAGTAGAAGTATGCGATGCTGATATGGATTATTGCAAAGGCTGCGGTATTTGTGAAGTTGAATGTCCAGTGAAGGCAATTAAAATGAAGGATGTGTGCTAATAGCAATTTATTTTTTTAAAACAGCTGGCAAGTTTGTTGCTTGTCAGTTTTTGCTTAGATTCTTATTTAGAATTTAGAATCTGGAATAATGAATTTCTTTGAATTACGAAACGCTAATTTGTCATTTTGAATTTGTTTCAGAATCTTCTGGATGATAGGTTTTGTTTGTTGCTTATATCGTTAAAATTAGTGGTAGCAGATAATAGATTCTGAAATAAATTCAGAATGACACTTCTTTCGTTCCTATTATCATAATTATAAAATTAGCAAAAAGGACATTGTCCGTTATTCTGTTAAAATTCCACCGACAAGGTCTGTGTGTTGTTTGATTTAGAAAAATAAAAAAACACAGAAGTATTTTTTACTTCTATGTATACTCCTGATAAAAAGTTTGACCTTTTGTTTTAAATACGGTCATATTTATAATTCCTTCTGGAATTTGGATTTTTACGGAAAAAAATCGTTTCCAATTTCCTCCTCGCTGTCTAACACTTCTTATCTTTTTAAAAAATGTAAGTGTTCCAATTTCTATTCCGTGTTCACCGTCTATTATAACCTTACAACCTTCTTTCATTTATAATCACCAATCCATCTTTTATATTTGCATAATACAACAATAAATCACTTTGTCAATATAGCAATATCTAAATTTTAAATTCCCAGCCCTAGGCTGGTCCGCCTTGGGCGGAAAAATTCCAACTCCATGATTCCATATTTTACTTTTCAAGAAATAAATTTAGGCATAATAACAATTCAAGTTTGGGGGCTCATGGTGTTTCTGGGATTTTTAGTTGCTTTATTTTTTTCTGTAAAAGAAGGAAAAAGGAAGAGCATAGACGAAGAAAATATTTGGGATGTAATGATTTTTTCTTTAATTGGAATTATCGTCGGTTCAAGAATTTTTTATGTGATTTTTAATTTTGAAGAATTCATCAGTCTAGCTGATGTTTTTAATATATACAATAATGGCGGATTTTCTTTTTTAGGAGGAGTAATAGCAGCTATTATAATGGTATATATTTATTCAAGAATTAAAAAAATAAATATTTATAAATTAGGCGATGTTTTGGTTTATGGGGTAATATTAGCAATAATAATAACAAGACTTGGATGTTTTTTTATTTATGACCATGTGGGGAAAGTTACAAGCCTTTCATGGGGGAGAATGTATATTGATCAAACAATAAGGCATCCAGTGGTGCTATATCATATAATAAGCGGTATTGTTATTTTATGTTTAATTCAATATTTTAAAAAGAAGCATTTAAAAGAAGGAGCTTTAGTTTTGTTGTTTGTATTTTTTTATTCTTTTTCAAGATTTTTTATTGATTTTTTACGATGTTCAGATTTGGCTATCTGCGACAGCCGTTACTTAAACTTAACTTATACGCAATGGATCTTACTGTTCGTAATCCCGTTTATCATTTATATGTTAAAAAGAAGAATATAATTGTTTTAAAAATACCATTAATTTATTGTTAAGGAATTTGAATATAACTCCTCCCCTGATAAGGGGGAAATAAATGCGTGAAGCTTAATTTATTATCATTTCTATGTTATAATATAACTATAAAATAAAAACATTATTTGTTAATATTTTTAAATTACAAAACTCTTATAATTTGTTTGTTTAGCGTGAATATTAGTTTTATTAATGTTTCCTATAATAAACGCTAATTGAACTAATATTCACGCGAAGATAACTAAAAATAGAATTTCGTAATCCAATGTAATATAAAACATGAAAACACACATAGAAAGAATATCAAATGGTTTATATGTCCTTCTTTTTGGCTTTGTTTTTTTATGGATTTCGCTTGGTTTTGTTAAAATCAATATAATTTTTCAGTTTTTAAAGTTATGGCCGTTATTTTTTGTGGTTATTGGAATTGAGATCATATTCAAGAGAACTAAATTTTCTTTTTTAAAGTTGCTTTCTCCTATTATTGTAGTAAGCTCTGTAATTGGAATTATATTTGTTTCTCAGGACGGTGACCTTTTTCATCAAAGACAAATAGAGATATTTAAAATAAATCAGGATTTTTCATCTGATGGAAAAATAGCGGATTTTAATGTAAAATTTTCTTTAGGAGAGCTATTTATAACTGACGCTCAAAATAATTCAATTAGCGGGGATTTATTTGTTCCTAAAGGAATTGTCCCTGAATTGAATTTTAAAGAATTTGAGAAGGAAGATCTTTATGAAATTTCTGGCAATTCGTTAAGTGAATATGTTTTTAGCCCATGGGATAGCAGTCGCACGTGGGATATAAGAATTGGCAGAAATATTCCGTCTAAAATAAAAATAAAAACTTACGCGAGCAAAAATAAATTCAATATATCCAACCTTTCTGTTTCAGATTTTATATTGGATACTAAGATTAGTTCAAATGAAATAATACTGAACGATACTATTGAAAAATTAAGAATTAATTCTGTTGGTTCTAAATTAAGCATACTCATTCCCAAGGAAATAGGAGTTAAAATATCTTTAAACAAATTTTTAGTAACTGATAATTTTAAAGAGTTAGGATTAGACAGGGGTTTTAAAGAATATGTTAGCCCAAATTACGAAGATGTAACTAAGAGAATTGATATAGATTTAGATTTGAAATTTTCCGAATTGGAAATAAAGTATTATTAAATAATTAATTTATCGCTAAAGAATTTGAATATTTATGCTAATCGAAGGCGACACGTCGATGTGTTGCCTGTAAACTAAATTTAAAAATTGGATAGTTTTTATTACAGCTTGATAAAACATAGAAATAAATGAAAATTGGAATATTTACAGAAACATATACTCCACAGGTGAATGGCGTTGTGACATACATTCAGAGTTTTGCTAAAGAAGCAAAAAGACAGGGACACCAGATTTATATTTTTGCTCCGGAATCTGGAAAAGAAAAACAAAAACCAAAATTTACTGAATTTAGATTTAAATCTTTTCAATTTCCATTTGAAAAAAATTATAGAGTGACATTACCTGTTTCTGTTAAAAACATTGTTCCTTTAAAAAAATTGAAGCTTGATGTTGTGTATTCACAAAATCCTTTTGGCATAGGAGGTCTTCTAGCGCAGATGTTTGCAAAAATTAAAAATATTCCAATTATATATATGAATCATACAATGTATTCTGAATATCTTCATTATATATTTGGTGGCTTTGAATCTCCAAAAACATCTGTTAATAAATTAATTGGAATATTCTGTAACCATTGTGATGGCATTATAACTCCGTCAGATAAAATAAAAAAATATTTATTAGAATTGCAGGTTAAAAAACCGATAGAAATAATTCCAACAAGTTTTGATTTAGAAGAATTTAAAGGGAAAAAAGACAAATGGCTTTCAGAAAAATACAATCTAAGCAAAAAAGAAAATATAATACTATATGTCGGCAGAATCGCCAAAGAAAAGAATATTCAATTTGTCGTTAGATCTTTTAAATTAATAAAAGAAAAAGTAGAAAACGTAAAATTATTTATTATAGGTTCTGGCAATGAGGTTGATAATCTTAAGAAATTATGTTCTTCTTTAGATATAAGCGGAAGCGTTGTTTTCACAGGCGTTTTAAAGAGAAGAGATGTTATCAAGGCGTACAATAGCGCTGATGTTTTTGCTTTTTCTTCCTTAACTGAAACACAAGGCCTTGTTATTTATGAAGCAATTGCAAGCGGATTGCCAGTAGTTGCAGTTTATGACGAGCCCTTTAAAGAGATTGTAATTGACGGATATAACGGTTTTTTGGTAAGTGAAAATACTGAAGATTTTTCTAAAAAAATAATATATCTTTTGCGAAATAAGCCCGTTCTTGATAAATTTTCTTTTAATTCTCAAAAGATAAGCAGAGAAAAATTAGATATTAAAAATCAAGTTGAAAAAACGATAAAATTTTTTAATTTTATAATAAATAAACACAAATTATGAAAATAGGAATGTTTATAAATTATTACACTCCCTCAAAAGGAGGAATGGAAACTTCTGTCATTAATCTTTGCAAGGGGCTTAAAAGGGCGGGGCATGAAACTTTTGTTTTTGCCCCTGAATATCCAAATTATAAAGATGAAAATAAGAATATTTTTCGATATAAAAGTTTCCGTTTTAATTATGGCGGTTATTTTTACGTGATTCCCTTGCCGTTTTTTTCTAAAGCGCGAGAAGTAATAGAAAAATTAAATTTGGATATCATTCATTCCCATCAGCCTTATTCTTTAGGAGATGAAGCATTGAAATTTTCAAAGAAATTAAATATTCCTTTGGTTTTTACGTATCATATCAAATACGAGGATTATAATCATTATGTGCCATTGATTCCTGAATCCATTTCAAGAAAATATATAAGGAAAATAACAACAAAATATTCAAATCAATGCAATAATATTATAGCTCCATCTACAGCAATAAAAAAATTATTAATTAACCATGAAATTAAGGCGCCGATAAGCATTATACCAAGCGGAATTAATATTGATAATTTTAAGAAAGATACCGGACAAAGAGATGGAATAAGGGAAAAATATCAAGTTAAGCCGGATGACATTATGCTTATTACCGCTTGCAGGCTTACAGAAGAAAAGAATTTGGAATTTTTAGTAAGATCGTTTGCTAAAATTAGGCAAAAGCGGAATAATGTGAGATTTCTTATAGTTGGCGATGGAGCAGTTAGGAAAGATTTGGAAAAAATGGCAGAAGAATTTGGGATTAAAAATAGTATTATTTTCGCTGGACTTGTAGACAGGTCGGAAATTGTAGGACTTTACCAAGCAAGTGATATTTTTATTTTTGCGTCTTTGACAGAAACACAAGGGCTTGTGGCGGTTGAGGCGATGGCGGCAGGCAATCCAGTTGTTGCGATTAAGGCTAGTGGGATTGAAGACATAGTTAGAAGCGGCGAAGACGGTTTTTTAACTTCCAAATCAGAAGATGAATTTTCTGAAAGTGTTTTAAAAATTGTGGGTGATAAAAGCTTGAAAGAGAAAATGTCCGCGCGGGCAAAAATAAATTCAAAAAGATTTTCCATAGAGCCGTGGGTGGAGAAAGTGGTTGAGTTATATAAATCGTTGAAATAGAAAATGTAGTTTTCAATCAATAAACAAATTACAAATCCAAAATAATAATTAAATTACAAATTCAAAACTGACATGCTATATTATACTGTCATTCTAGAGCGATAGCGATAGAATCCCGAAACTACGCGCACAAAACCATGGAATAAAATTTTATAATGCTAAACTCGAGATCCTATCGTTCTGTTTCACTACACTCTAGGATGACAATTTGATATAACAATATAACAATTAAAATTATGTTATCAATTATCATTCCCGCAAAAAACGAAGAAAAGTATTTGCCAAAACTTCTTAGAAGCATTAAAAGGCAGACTTTTAAAGATTATGAAATTATTGTGGCTGACAATAATTCTAAAGATAAAACTAAGAAAATCGCTGGAAGATATGGCTGTAAAATAGTAAAAGGCGGATTGCCGGGAAAAGCGAGAAATCAGGGAGTAAAATTTGCCAAAGGAGATGATTTGTTGTTTCTAGACGCCGATACAGAGTTAAAAACTAGAAATTTCTTAAAAAAAGCAATTAAGGAATTTAAAGAAAGAAAACTTGATGTTGCGGCTCCTCTAATATATTTACATGGAAAAAAAATGGACAAACTTTATTTTGACTTTTGGAACCGGCTGATGGAGCTATTTCAGTATTCTCTTACCCCTTTTGCCGGAGGGTGGTGTATTTTTATCAAAAAAAATTTACATAATAAAATAAATGGTTTTGACGAAAGAATTACCTTAGGAGAAGATTCAGACTATGTTCAAAGGGCGATTAGATCTAAATTGTTCAAAATAAAATTTAAAGTGTTAAAAAGCGTTAAAATTCAAGTTTCTCCCCGGCGTTTTGAAAAAGAGGGGCATTTAAAAGTCGCGGCTCAAGGAATTGGCACCGGACTTCACTGGGCGCTTTTAGGAAAGGATAAAAAAAATAAATTCGGATATAAATTTGATATTTATAAAGAAAATTGACAAATTCTTTAAACCTGCTATATTAGACTTGTCACGTAATTAGTTCCTACTGCAATTTCCATATTTTGGTCAAATTTTCCAAAAATTTCTTCAGCTTAGCTTAGGCTAAACCTCAAGAATTGTTTGAAAAATTTGTCTCATCCGCTCAGGGCGGACGCTACGAAATTAATTACGCAACAAGTCTACTGTTTAGTAATAAAGTAAAAAACTTTTATGGAGACTTATGGTGCTGCAATTAGCAGAGTTGTTACTGCTTATACTGTGAAAGTGATTAGCCTACTAATTAGGTAGTTTGCTTTTAATCTGGTTAAAAATAAAGAATAGAGAAGAGACCAAATTAAAAGCAACCTACGCAATAGGTAGGCTTTTTTATAGCAAAAATAAAAGTATCATCTTCTCAGGACAAATTTTGTTTATAACGAAATTATAGATAGAATTTGTCCTGAGAGGGGACGGCGCAATTAATAAATTTCATTTATCATAATGGAATGTGAAACAAAAGCTCAAGACAGATCCTTGGGTATGGAAACCAATATTATTTTGTGCAATTTTTTAAAAAGATGGAGGAGGGAAAAATAAATGCCATTTGCATTTGAAGCTGGAGAAAAGACTGTTAATGGTCTTGTTGAATCACTTGAAAAGTGTGAGTCAATAGATGACACAAACAAACAAGAATAGTTATAAGTTTAAAAGGAGATGGACTGTTTCATCTCCTTAATTTTTTTATTAAAGAAAAATTTAAAATATCAATTTAATATTTTGCGCATGCGTCTTTACATAGTCGCCGTTATAAATGTCGTGAAGTTGAATTTCAAATCTTGTATTCCTTCTTCAAGCAGGTTCAATTCATATAATTTTGCGCATTTTTTACAAGCGATTACTCCGGTGTCGGGGGGAATTTTTCCTTCACGCAAGTCTTTTGCCGCGTCAGCTGTGTCAGAATATTCCTGTAATTGAAGATTCCCCCATTTTTTCTTCAAATACATTCTGCATTGTTTGAGCGCCTGCGGATGGGAAGCTATTTTTTTTATGTCGTTTGCTTTTGTTCCCGGTTTTGCAAGCAAGCAGTGCTTAACGTCAATCTCAAATATATTTTCAATATCAAAAACATATTCGCTCATAGCATAAATCGCTTCATGAACGATGCCTCCATTTGAATTTTCAATTGGAAAAATGCCCTTGTCTATCTCGCCCTTTTTTAGGGCTTCCATTGTGTTCTTGACGCTTATTAAATACTGAATTTCATAATTTTTTATATTATTATTGTGGCAATAATAATTGGCGGCCTCTTCTGAAAAACTGCCAACATTGCCTGAGACTCCTATTTTTAGTTTTTTCATTTTTGATGGATTTAATGCTTATAAGCTTATTTTATCATAAAAATGTGAAATAGTCACAAAAATATTGACATATTTTTTATGTATGCTATATTATGTTTATAAGTTGAAAATTTTATGAATTATACAAAAAACAGCCAATTTTTCTTTTTTAGCTTTTTTAGCCGTCATATGCGATAGGTTGTTGTTTTAGTATAATATTTCTCATAATGGCCCATCGCAAAGATGGTTTTTTTGATGTTTAAAATTATAATAAATGGAATTTACCCTTTAGGGTTTCAAGAGTTATTGAAATTTTAGAGGGTGGATTCAAAAAAGAAGTTCACTTGAATGGACAAAAATAAAAATAAAAAGCCCTAGTGTCTTAGTTTGGCATAGAGTCTGTGTGAAAAGCATGGAGTCGTGAGTTCAAATCTTACCCAGGACATTCTGCACATTTACAATATAAGGAGGAATCATAAGATGATAACAATCGGATGCTTAGGTCCAGCAGCGACCTTTTCTCATGTTGCTACTATTAAGTTTGCAAAGAAATACAATGAAACTAAAATAGTGTTTCATTCAGACTTTAAAAGTTTGATTGAGGCTTTTAAAAATAATGAAGTAGATGAAATTGTTGTTCCTATATCAAATTCAACAGGAAAGGCAGTTATTGATGTGCTAAAAGAACTACAATTGATGAAGCCATTTTACGGTATTAGAGAACTATATCTTAAAATTCAACAGTGTCTTGTTGGTTATGGCAAGATAGAAGATGTTAAAGTTGTTTATTCTCATTCGCAGGGGATTATGCAGTGTATTGGATATTTAGGAGGATTAAATGATATTTGTATAAAAATAACTAATAGCACGGCAGAAGCCGTTGAGTTGGCTTCAAAAACAAAGGATAAGTCAATTGCAGCGATTGGCTCTGAAGAAGCTTCAAAGGAATTTAATATTGCGATTATAGAAAGAGATATAAATGATCAAGGAGATAATATAACAAGATTTATGCTCTTAAATAAAAATAAAACAAAACCTACGGGAAAAGATAAAACAACATTATTCTTTAAGGTAGAGGATAAGGCTGGTTCCTTAGAAAAAGTTTTGCACATATTTACAAAGAACAAAATAAATATGACAATGCTTTCGTCTCTTCCTGCAGAAGAGATATCGAGTTCTCGGACATTCTTTGTTGATGCAGATGGTCATTGTGATGATGAAAATTTCAAAAATGCGTTAACAGAAGTAATTAGTAAAGTGAAAGAGATAGTTGTTTTAGGATCTTATCCAAAAGCAGAGACAATTTAAAAATGAGAGTGAAACTTCACTCTCTATTTTTTTATTTACATAGTTTAATTTTTAAATAAGATTTTATAATATATTCCTACTTCTCCACTGCCAAAAAATTCGTGAAATTAAATTTTAAATCCTGGATTCCTTTTTCCATAACGATAAGGCCGTATAAAGTGGCGCAGCTTTCAGGAGCGAGGACCGCGGTGTCTTCAGATAATTTTCCTTCTGAAAGATCTTTTGCTGATTTTGCTGTATCTTTAGTTTCCTGCAATTGAGTTTCTGTCCATTTTCTTTTTAAATACATTTTGCATTGCTTTAAAGCTTGATCATGAGAAGCTATATTTTTTATATCCTCTTTTTCAATACCGGGTTTTGTCAACAAACAATGAATTACCGGGATTTCAAAAATATTTTTTATTTTAAAAATATGCTTGCTGATTGCATTTACGCTTTCAATCACAATCCCGCCATTTGAATTTTCAATAGGAAAAATTCCAAGATCTATTTTCTTTTTGTCAAGTTCAGTGAGTACTTTTTCTACGGAAATAAGGCACTTAATTTCATAGTTTTTAATTCCGTTTTTTCTGGCGTATTCATTCGTGGCTTGCTCTGAAAAACTGCCAACATCTCCCGAAACCCCTATTTTTATTTTTTTCATAATGTTATTTTAGTTTGTTAAAATTTTATAATTTATGCATTTATTTGCACTCCTTGTTTGAACAAGCCACGCTGTCATTTTTTGCGTAAACTATTAGGTTGCCGCATTTTGGACACTTTTCTCCAGTCGGTTTATTCCACATCGCGTATTTGCAGTTTGGGTATCCGCTACAGGCGAAGAATACTCGGCCGGCTTTTGATTTTTTCTCAACAATTTCGCCCTTGCCGCACTCTGGGCATTGAACTCCGGTAGATTTCACTATCGGTTTTATATTTTTGCAGTTTGGGTAGCCGGAGCAGCCCAAAAACTTTCCATAGCGTCCAATTTTAAATACCATTGGCTTTCCGCATTTTTCGCAGATTTCATTAGTAATTTCAGGCTCTTCTATCTCTCCTTTATCATCCAGCTGTTTTGTATTTTTACAGTCTGGATAATTGCTGCATGCCATAAATTTTCCGAAGCGTCCCATTTTTATTATCATTGGCTTTCCGCATTTTTCACACACCTTATCAGTTGCTTCTTCGGTCAACTCTTTTTTATCAATTTCTTTTTCTTTTTGCATAAGATTTGTTTTAAATGGTTTATAAAAATCTTTTAATATTACAACCCAATTTTTTTTATTTTCTGCTACTTTGTCTAAATCCTCTTCCATTTTTGCCGTAAACTTAACATTTACAATTTTTGGAAAGTGTTCAACTAAAAGTTTATTTACTAAAATGCCGATTTCTTGCGGATGAAGCCTTTTTTCAATTTTTTTAATATAGCCCCTGTCTTGAATAGTGCTGATAGTCGGAGCGTATGTTGATGGTCGTCCGATTCCAAGCTCTTCGAGAACTTTGATTAAACTTGCTTCATTAAATCTTGCCGGAGGCTGGGTGAAATGCTGTTCGCTGACAATTTTTATAAGATCTAATTTCTCTTTTTCTGTCAGTTTCGGCAAGATGATTTCTTCTGATTTTATTGGATATACTTTTAAAAATCCTTTAAATTTTATTGTTGACCCAGTGGCGCGCAACAAAAAGGAGTTCAACCCTGAAGCTTCGGAGTTGAACTCCTTTTTGCTTTCGGCTAAAATATCAATGATAGTTGAATCCACAATCGCGCTTGCCATTTGAGATGCTACCATTCTTTGCCAGATCAATTCATAAATTTTAAATTGTTTGTTGTCTAAAAATTCTTTAATACTTTCCGGATCAATTTCTGGGTTTGTCGGACGAATAGCTTCATGCGCTTCTTGCGCGCCTTTGCTTTTTGTTTTGAAGAATCTTCTTTCGGCATATTTATTTCCAAACTTATTTTTAATATAATTTTCAGCTGATTCAAGCGAACTTTTACTCAAGCTTAAAGAGTCAGTTCTCATATAGGTTATTAAACCGCTTGAACCCCTTGAGCCAAGATTAATTCCCTCATAGAGCTGTTGAGCGATCATCATTGTTTGTTTGGCGCTATAGCCGAATTTATTGCTAGAAGCTTGCTGTAAGGTGCTGGTTGTAAATGGCGGAACAGGATTTTTCTTTGTTTCTTTCTTCGTTATTTTTTCAATTTCATATTTTACCTTTTCAAGATCTTGCTTAATTTTTTCAGCCTCTTTTTTAGTTTTAACACCTAGTTTTCCGATTGATTTTCCATCAATTTTAATCAATCTAGCATTAAACCCTTCGACAAGCTCAGGGTGACATTTTTTGTCATAGTGAACCTGTCGAACCATTGCTTCAATTAACCAATATTCTTCTGGATTAAATTTATTTATTTCTTCTTCTCTCTCAACAATTAAACGAACTGCAACAGACTGAACTCGTCCTGCTGAAAGCCCGTAGCGAATTTTTTTCCAGAGAAGAGGGGATAGCTTGTATCCCACGAGTCGGTCTAGAATTCTTCTGGCTTGCTGCGCGTCAACCAAGTTCATGTCTATACTTCTTGGATTATCTAAGGCGTTTAAAATAGCTTTTTTTGTGATCTCGTGAAAAACAATTCTTTTATATTTCTTTTCTTTTTTTCCAGTTCCAAATCCTTCAAGATTCAATAATTGAGCTAAATGCCAGGCAATCGCTTCTCCCTCGCGGTCCTCATCAGATGCCAATATAATCTCATCACACTCTTTGGCATACTTTTTCAATTCAGCGGCCTGTTTTTTGCTTTTTGGATTTATAACATATTCCGGTTTAAAATTATTTTCCGTATCAACTCCCAATTTGCTTTTCGGCAGATCGCGAAGATGGCCGAAAGAAGACCTGATAATATATTCATTGCCTAAAAATTTCGTGATAGTTTTCGCTTTTGTGGGAGATTCCACAATGATGAGTTTTTTGATTTTTGAGGTTGACATGAATATGTTTTTAGTTTAGCATGTTTATTAAACGAGGAGGTTATAAAAATAACAGACGAAAACGAAATAGAAACATTTAGGGAAAATATTACTAGAGAATTTTCTACCCTAGATGGGAAAAAATTTAAAAATTTTTCATGGGAGAGATTCAATGAATCTTTAGATAAAAGAGATTTCAGTGCTGTTCTTGTCTTGCTTGAAGAAAGAAAAATTCTTCTAGAAAGAATACGAATTAGTAGAATTGAGGGGATGCTTAAAAAAGATGATGAAGAGCTTCGTCATGAACTAAATACAGCTATATTAGCTAAAATGAAAAAGTTAACAAGTCTAAGAAGATTAATCAAAGAATGTAAATTGTTGGAGGAAAATAATAAATAACTTTTTACGACACTAAGCCAAGAGACAATTTATTGTCTCTTTTTTTATTTTGCCGATTTTTCAAATTATTTAAATCTGTCATTCTGAAGCCGAAGGCGATAGAATCCCGTAACTATACACTCAGAACTTTAATATTACACTATACGAAATTAAACTTGGGATCCTTCAGTCGTTCCACTCTTTCAGGATGACAGACGCTGTTGTTTACAACTTTACAACTTTACGAACTTTTTACTTTACAAACTTTCAACTCGTCACAATATACCTCATACCTCCGATATTTTTGACTTTACCTTTTATCTCCATAAGTGTCAATAAACTAGAAATGGCGGTTACATTTATTTTAATGGTTTTTGCAAGCTGGTCAATGTGAATTGGTTCGTTAGGAGATAAATTTTCTAAAATTAGCGCTTCTTCCTCATTGTCGGGAATTATTTCTCGGGCTTTTTTTATTTCTATCGCAGACTCAAGATTAAGCTCTTCTAGAACATCTCCTGTTTTTGTGACAAGTTTTGCTCCAAGTTTTATAAGATTATTAGAGCCTTTAGAAGTCATGGAATATATACTTCCCGGAATGGCAAGTACTTCTCTATTTTGCTCAAGAGCGAATTTGGCAATAATGAGTGTGCCTGAAGATTGGGCTGATTCGACAACCAAAACACCAAGCGAAAGACCGCTTATAATTCTATTACGAGCTGGAAAGTGTTGTTTGAGCGGGGGTGTGCCAATTGGATATTCACTGACAATTGCTCCGCCGTTTGAAACTATTTCCTCAGCGACTTGATGGTTGCTTGAAGGATAAATGCTCTTTGTGTTAATTCCGCCTCCCAAAACTGCAACAGTTCTGTTTTTCAGTTTCAGGCACTCTCTGTGCGCGATGCCGTCAATACCAAGCGCCATTCCACTTATAATTATAAGTCCTGCTTGCGACAGCTCTCTTGCGAACTGCGAGCAAACTTGTCTCCCGTAGGTGGAAAATTTTCTTGAGCCGACAATAGCAATCGTAAACTCATCTTTTTTTATTTCTCCCTTATAATATAACAAAGCCGGAGCAGAGTGAATTTCTTCAAGAAGCTTCGGGTACAACTCATCTTTTATAGTTACTATTTTTATGTCTTCTTTTTCAAGTTTTTCGAGTTCTTTTTCTGGCGATGTTTCTTTCTTTGCTTGAATAATTTTCTCTATTACCTTTTCTTCCAGCCCCGCTTTTTTATATTCTCCCGCGCTTGCGCTCCAAGCATTTTCCATTGTATCAAAGTAAGTAAAAAGTTTGCTAAACCTAGCTGGTCCCATTTGTGGTATGAGATTGAAAGCGTTGTAATACTTATGTTCGGGGGTTGACATATTCTTTAAAATATGATAAGCTGTTTAGTTAAATTAAAAAGTTTGATTTTGTCTTAGCTGGAGGTTTTTTGTTTATTTAAAACAAAAATTACTGTCCACCATCCTGTTTATGAGCGGTGAAAATATAACAATCCCTCCTTAGTTGTATTATTAGCCTTAAAGTCATGGTCTATTTTTCTCGTAAATCTAGATCCTGCGCTTGTGAACAGGATAGTGGACGATAAATCCAAATTATTTCAAAATTCAAATTATTCCAAATCAAATCTAAATTTCAAATGATTTAAGAATCTTTTTAGATTTTGGGTTTTGGATTTGATTTGGAATAATTTGAGGTAATTTGAGCTTTGGATTTTTTTGTCAATTTCCAATTTCTAGTTTTCTAATTTCCATATTAACAATTTTTTCAATCACCTCCTCAACAATTCCCATTTCCTTTCCACTGAACTTTTCTAGCACAAACTTTTCTGTTGGAATTTTACAGGATAAATCCTGAACTCCAATTCCAATCCTAGTTCTTGTGAAATCTTTTGTTCCTAAGTAATCAATAATTGACCGGACTCCCTTATGTCCGCCGGAGTTTTTGTTTTTTGAGATTTTATATTCTCCAATTGGAATATCTAAATCGTCGTGAATGACAATTATATCTTCCGGATTAATTTTATAATAATCCAAAACAGCTTTGACTGTCTGACCGGAATTATTCATAAAAGTCATTGGCTTAACTAAAATAGTTTTTTCGTTATTAATTATACCTTCAGAAATTTCAGCGTTAAATTTAGAATTGAAACTAGAAACTGGAAACTGGAAATTATCTGCTATTTTATTCACTGCCAAAAACCCGGCATTATGCCTGGTTTTTTCATATTTTTCGCCTGGATTTCCAAGACCGATAATTAATTTCATATGTTTAAGTGTAACGTATAATGTATAACGTGTAACGCAATTTGTTTATAATTTTTTGGTTACAGGTTATACGTTGTGCGTTATACGATCTAAAATCCCTTTCCTAATACAATCACAAAATCTGCTTTACTGAGATTATCTTCCGACATCTCTATTATAACAGCATTGAACTTTTCTTTCAAAAATTCTAAAGTGTTCGGTTTTAAATTTTCTGAATTATCATAAATCTGAACACCGGAAAATTCGGGCAGATCTATATTAGTAGAATTTATAATTCTATAGCCTAATTCTTCCAAATCTCGCGCTACTTTGTTTGCAAGATCCAGCGTGCCGGTGCCATTCTTGATTTCAATATTGGCGTCTTCTTTTTGAATAAGTTCCATTCTCTCTTGTGAAATTTCAATGTCAAATATATTTTCGCTCAGATTTTTTATTTTTTCATAACTACTATCTTTTGCTTGTAAGGTATATCCCATTCCTACATGAGTGCGATTCAAATATGTTTTTGTGTCTATGGTTTGCGCGGTAATTTTGTGATTTTTTATTTCTTTCGCAATTTTATAAAATCGCGGAAGTTCTTTGAGTTGAATATCTGTTTTCATATTGTCGCTCAAAGAATTCAATATATTTTTGAAAGCTATAATGTCAAACTTTGTATATTTTTCAAACATTTTTTGTTTTGCGGATTTAATTACGGCTTGCTGTCTTTTGATACGGTCAAAATCTCCCATTTTACTATGCCTTGAACGGGCAACCTTCAATGCAGTCGCGCCATCTAAGTGATGCCATCCTTGCGCAATATAAAAAGGGTCATATCCGCGGTTAAAATTTGGATATGTGGGATCGTTTATGCCAGTTTCCAAATAAACATCTATGCCGTCCAAGTCATCAATAATTTTTATAAATCCTTGAAAATCTAATTGTATATAATAATGAATATCAAGTCCTGAAATCTCGTTTGCCACTTTTTTTATCAAGTCAATTCCATTTTTTTCCGCGCTTCTGTCTCCAAAAATTTTGATCGCGTTTATTTTGGTATTTATATTAGTTTCTGGTATCTGAACATACATATCTCTTGGAAACGAAAGAAGAGCGGCTTCTTTTTCTTGCGGTTTGATGCTGGCAATCATAATCGTATCCGTAAGTTCGCCGCCGCTATGACCCTCTCCTCCGACTCCTAAAAATAGAATATTAATTCTGTTATTTTCTTCTCCTCTTAGCTCTTTTGTTGGATTAAAAACTAATTCTCCAAATTGCTTTATTATTGAACTTTGTTCTTGTCCAGCTGAAAATATTTTTTGTCCAGCTGAAAATATTTCGTAGGAAAAAGCCGCAACAAAAATTGCCAAAATTAGAAATGCAAATATAAATAATTTTAAAATTAGTTTAAGCATTATTATATTTATGGATTGTTGATTAAGGTTTGCATAAAACCGAAGTACCTAATTTAAATTTTTATTGTTTTATAAATGTTTTTTTATTGTTAAATTGCCAAATTGTCAAAGACAAGTAAAATGCGTGACAATTTAACAATTTAACAGTTTGACAATATATTGATTTTTATTTTTATTATTAATGAAATTAAAATCTAGGATACTTCTATAACAGTATAAATAAATTAAAATATATAAATTCTGATTTTATTTTATAATAAATAATTAGTGATGTCTATTTTTTAAAATATTAAATTTCTGTCATCCCTGAACTAAATTCAGGACAAGCTCTGAATTTGTTTCAGAATGACAAATTATGATTTAATGTATAATGTTGACTTATAACTCTAAAAGTTGTATTCTGAAGTTATTGCTGAGAATTTTAAATTTAATTTTAGTAAATAAATGTCAGAAAATAATATCATAGAAAACAGCGATTCGAAAAATAATAATAGATCATTTACTTCGGAGTTAAAAGATTTTTCTTTTGAAACAATAAAAGTGGTGATTATAAGCTTGATTGTTATTGTTGGGATTAGGTCTTTTGTTATGCAGCCGTTTTTTGTTAGCGGGAAAAGTATGGAGCCTAATTTTCATGACGGTGATTATTTGATAATTGATGAACTTAGCTATAGATTTGAAGATCCAAAGCGCGGCGATGTCATTATTTTCCATTATCCAAATAATCCAAAAGAATTTTATATAAAGAGAATAATTGCTCTCCCGGGAGAAAAAGTAGAAATTATGAATAATAGAATAACCATATTTAACGCTGAAAATCCAAGCGGTTTCAAGCTTGACGAAACATATATTTCATCCGAAATGCAAACAACCGGAAGTTATGTCAAAGAATTAAAAAACGATGAATATTATGTTTTAGGAGACAACAGAACAGCCAGTGCGGATTCCCGCGTCTGGGGAGTTCTTGGAGAGCATTTTATTGTAGGCCGTGCATGGATTAGAGCATGGCCATTTGGAGATTTTTCCGTATTTGAGGGAGTGGAATATAGAATCTAGAATTTAGGGCAGCCTCTTTAATGTGAAAAAATGGATATGAATTCGTACTGAAGCACTAACTCCAGATTCTAAATTCTAAATTCTAAATTCAAATCTATGAAAATTGTTGCTATCTGCGGGAGCCCTCGCAGAGGAAACACCGAGTTTATTTTGAAAAGAATTTTAACTAAAGCTGAAGAATTAGGAGCAAGAACAGAGCTTGTTTTATTGCGGGAGAAAAGAATTGAATTTTGTAATGGGTGTTTAAATTGTGATTTTACCGGTGAGTGTAATATAAGAGATGATATGCAGATAATATATCCCAAGCTTAAAGAAGCCGATCTTATAATTCTTGGCAGTCCGAATTATTTTAGTAATGTTTCCGGAATGATGAAGAATTTTATTGATAGGCTTAATCCATTCTACACGAATAAAAAGTTAAGGAATAAAAAAGTAGTGGCGGTAGTTGTTGGCGGAACTGATAAGCCAAATACAATTAAAAATTCAATTAAAAGCATTGAGTTAGCGGTTGATTGGACAGAAATGTCTCTTATTGGCGATTTGTATTTGGTTGGAGAGGGTCCTCAAGATATTGAAAACGATCCCGAAAGCATACAGAAAATAGATGAGTTTACAGAAAGCCTTATCAGCTCGTAATTTTCAATTTCTAATGTCTGAATTTTTAATAAATTATTTAGATTAATTATTTAGAAATTGTTTTATTGAAAATTTAATGAAAATTAGAAATTAGAAATTAAAACTATATTAGTTAGGATTAAAATTGGACCAAACTTTTGACTTTACAAACTTTATAAACTTTCAACTTAAAATTATGCCTCGAGTAAAAAAACAGGATAAAAAAGAAATAAAAAGAAGAAGAAAAAAATTGACTCCGATTCAAACGATTAAGGGCATGAAAGATATTTTACCGCCAGAACAGCTTATCTGGAATCACGTGTTAGAAAACGGCAGGAAATTGTGCGGCGATTTTGGATTTGGGAGGATTGAAACTCCTATTTTAGAGCACACTGAATTGTTTCATAGAGGCGTAGGGCAAATTACTGATATAGTAGAAAAAGAAATGTTTTCTTTTGAAACACGAGGAGGTGATAAGGTTTCTTTGCGGCCGGAAGGAACTGCCGGTGTTGTCAGAGCTTATATTGAAAATGGAATGAGTAAATGGTCTCAGCCAGTAAAGCTTTATTATGAAGGCCCGATGTTTCGCTATGAAAAGCCGCAAGCAGGGAGATATAGGCAGCATCATCAGTTTGGCTTTGAAATTTTCGGAGATGAGTGTCCCGCAATTGACGCGCAGATCATATATTTAGCATGGAAAATTTTTCAGAAGATTGGTATAAAAAACACAACTATTCAAATTAATAGCATTGGTTGCAGTGAATGCCGGCCAGCCTACAAAAAGCTTTTGACTGATTATTATGAAATGAAAATAAATAAATTATGTATGGACTGTAAAAGAAGATTAACTGATAATCCATTGCGTCTTTTGGACTGCAAAGAAGAGAAATGTATGCAGGTTGCTTCAGCGGCTCCGCAAATTATTGATCATCTTTGCGAAGAGTGCCATGATCACTTCAAAAATGTTCTGGAGTTTTTGGACGAACTTGAAATTTCTTATGTTTTGAACTCTAGCCTTGTTCGCGGTCTTGATTATTATACAAAAACTGTTTTTGAGGTATGGGAAAGCAATGCTGAGGGTGCGCAATCTTCATTAGGCGGCGGAGGAAGATATGACGATCTCGTCCAAATTTTGGGAGGAGAGGATACTTTCGCTATTGGATTTTCATTTGGAGTTGAAAGAGCGGTAGAGCGTTTATTGCAAAATGGATTTCATTTGGAGCGAAAAATAAATAAAGATGTTTTTCTTGTGCAATTGGGAAATATGGCAAGAAAAAAGATTTTAAAGCTTTTTGATAATCTAATAGATAATAATATTATAGTTGGTGAATCTCTTGGACGCGGCAGTATAAAATCTCAACTAAGAATGGCAAATAGATCGAATTCGAAAATTGCCTTGATTATCGGACAAAAGGAAGCGATAGATAACACTGTTATTATTAGAGATATGGAGAGCGGGATGCAGGAAGTTGTTGTGATGGAAAGTGTTGTTGCGGAAGTTAAGAAGAGATTAAAGAAATAAAAATAAATTGCTAAATTGCTAAATTGTCAAATTGTTATGCACGGCATATATTCAGTAAGATTACATTATCATATTGCAGTTATTGGATTGCTATGCTATGCATAACAATTTAGCAATAGAACAATGTAACAATTTGAGAGATTACTTAGAAAAGTTAATTGTAAAATTAAGTTTAAAATAATTGAAATACATAAACCTTAAAATTATGGCTTGTATTTTCTGTAAAATTATAAAAAAAGAAATTCCTGCTGATATTGTTTTTGAAAATGAAGATGTAATTGCATTTAAGGATGTAAAACCAATTGCTCCAGTACATGTGCTTGTGATTCCTAAAAAACACATTATATCTATTGTTGACGCGAATGACAATGATGTTTTGCTGATGGGGAAATTGATAATGGCCGCTAAAAAAATTGCCGAAGATTTAGAAATTTCAAATAAGGGATATAGGCTTCTTATAAGAGTTGGAAAAGGAGGCGGGCAAGAAGTGGATCATATTCATTTACATCTTTTAGGAGGAGCATATAACGTATAACGTGTAACGTGTAACGTAAAATTATGATATAAGATTGTTATACGTTTTGCGTTACACATTACTTTTTGCAGTATTTTCCAATTGTAAGATGATACCAAAATGTAGGAAAGCCTGCTTGTCAAATCTTGATTCTGTGTTATACTAGTTTCAGCTAGTTTTTTTAATTTAAACTTAAATTTAATAGAAAGTTAGAGGTGAAAAAATGATAGAAGTAAAGAAAAAAGACAATGAAAGCATTGGAAGCCTTTTGAGGCGCTTTTCAAAAAAAGTTCAGCAAAGCGGACTGCTTTTGCAGGCAAGAAGTTCAAGATTTAAAGACAAAAATCTAAGCAGGACAGAAAGAAGAAAGAGCGCGTTAAGAAGAAAAGAGATTACAAGCGAGAAAGAAAAACTCAGGAAACTTGGAAAGCTTGAAGAAGATTTTAGAACGCAATCAAGATATTAATATGCGGTCATTACTTTATGATTAAAAATAAGCAATGAATCTAAGAGGTAAAATTAAGAACGATCTCAAGGACGCGATGAAAAGCGGTGATAACATAACTCGCGGTGTTTTAAGGGTGCTAAATTCTGATTTTAAGAATTTAGAAATAGACAGCAAGAAGGAGCTGTTAGATGATGATATTGTAAAAATTATTAAAAAAAATATCAAGAGTCATAAAGATTCAATTGAACAATATAAAAAAGGCAATCGTGAAGATTTAGTTATTCAAGAAGAAAAGGAGCTGAAAATTTTGGAAAAATATGTGCCAGAGCAGATGAGTGAGGATGAAATAAGAAAAATAGTTATTGATGTTATTAGTAAATCAGAAGCGGTTGGCGCTTCTGATTTTGGTAGAGTAATGGGAGTGGTTATGAAGGAAGTTGGGAATAAGGCGGATGGGGGTTTGGTTGGGAGGATTGTGAAGGAAAAGTTAAAATGATTTTTCCGCCTGAGGCGGACCAGCCTTGGGTTGGTAATTGATTTTCAATGATAAAATTTTCAATTAGACATGCTAAATTAAATGAGCTACTTAGAATAAAATATATTACCAAGCTTGCTTATAAAATTCCCTACAAAGAAGATACATTAATTACCAAATCATACGAGCCTGATAATATTAAAAGTAGTTTTTCTAAAAAAGAAGTTTTTATAATTGTTGCTATTTTTAATGATAGAATAGTTGGCGCTGTCAGATATAAATTTTTTGAAAAAAATAGTTTATATTTTTATAAGTTAGCAGTTTTGAAAACACATAGAAATAAAGGTATTGGCACATCACTGATAAAACAAGTTGAAGTAATAGCTAAGAAAAAGGGGATAGCTAAAATAAAACTTGATTGTGCTCAAGAGAAAAAAATACCTGAATATTATAAAAAATTTGGATATAAAATAGATAAAGTTAAACAACATCAAAATCATCATGATGTTTATATGTCAAAAAAAATAGAGATTCAATAGTATAGTTATTAATTTATGTCTCTTCCAATTAAAAACTTTACCAAAAATAAACTCAATCAAAAATATCTAAATGAAATCGCTGAGAGAACTTTGGAGGTCGCTAAATTTAAAAAACCAGTGGAAATAAGTTTGGTGATAACTGGAGAGAAAAGAATAAAATCTTTAAATAAGAAATATCGGAAGATAGACAAAATAACAGATGTGTTGTCTTTTGGGAATGAAGAGTTTGTGGGTTTGCCTGATAAGATTATTTATTTAGGCGAGGTTTTTATTTGTTATCCACAGGCTGTTAGGCAAGCGAAACAGAAAAAGCATTTAACAAAAAAAGAATTGGCAATTTTATTAATTCATGGAATTTTGCATTTGTTAGGATATGATCATAAGGGGAATTATGAAAATTCGGAGATGAAGATTTTAGAAAAAAAGATATTAACAGTTTTGTAGATTTTTATTTGGAAATTTATGGATTGGCGTTTTTAATAAAAATCACATTGCTACATTGTTAAATTACTGTATTGTTATATATGGCATGGCAGTTTAACAATTTGGCAGTTTAACAATTTAATATGTATGACAGTATTTAGTTTTAAAAAACTTGCCAGAAGTTTTTCGCACGCAATCAGGGGATTTAAGTGTGTTTTTCGGGAACAAAATTTTAAAATCCAGATTGTATTTTCTATTACTGTTTTTATTTTAATATTATTGTTTGATCTTAAGATATGGGAAATAGTTGTTTTAATTATGATGGTTACTCTTGTTTTAGTATTGGAAATTATTAATTCAATCTTTGAGAGAATTATGGATATTTTACAGCCAAGAGTTCATCCTTACGCAAAGACAGTAAAAGATATGATGGCTTCGGCAGTTCTAGCGGCATCTCTAGGAGCCTTTTTTGTTGGTTTATTGATTTTTTGGCCTCATTTTAAGAGTATTACACAATGTTTTTAAAAGGGCTTTTTTATTTTTTAAAAATGTATTATAATATAAGTATCATGCTAACATTTTAACATTTTAACATTTTAACAAGATTTTTTGTTTGGCTTTTTGAAAGTATAAAATGTAAAGATATTTAGATAGTTTAGTAATATTATAATTCGTCAAAATATTTGGCAGAAATTTTAGTGTAAATTATGTTAAAATGTTAATATGTTAAAATGTTAAGATGAATTCTATGTCAAGAGGAGATATTTTAATAGGAATTGATATTGGGGCTAGCGCTGTTCGAACTGTTATTTCTCAGAAACAGGGAGAAGAGTCAAAGCCTCTAATTTTAGGAGTTGGAACGGCTCCTTCATTTGGGATTAATAATGGAGTTGTTGTTGATATTGAAGAAACTATCAATGCAATAACTAAATCAAAGGAATTAGCAGAAAGAACAGCAGGAATCCCAGTTGAACATGCGTTCGTGAGTATAAATGGAAATCATATATGTTCTCAATTTTCCAAAGGCGTTGTTGCTGTTTCAAGGGCAGATGGAGAAATCAGTGAGGAAGACATAAACAGAGTTATTATTGCTTCACAAGCAATATCAATGCCAAATAATAAGGAAATAATTGATGTGATTCCGTGCAGTTATACGATTGACGGACAAGAACAAATAAAAGATCCAATAGGAATGAATGGCGTGCGGTTAGAAGTAAATGCCTTAGTGGTCGAAGGGTCAGTTCCATTTATAAAAAATTTATATAAATGCATACAGCGCTGCGGAATTGATATAGATGATTTGGTTTTTTCTCCTCTTGCCGCCGCGAAAGCGGTTTTGTTAAAGCGCCAAAGAGAATTAGGCGTGGTTGTAATTGATATTGGAAAAGGCACGACTGGAATTTCTGTTTTTGAAGATGGTAATATATTGCATTCAACTGTTATTCCGATCGGAGCAGGACATATTACGAATGACATTGCTATAGGGCTCAGAACCTCAATCGATGTTGCTGAAAAAATAAAACTTGAGTACGGTACAGTGCTTACCGCGGAAATAAGCAAGAAAGATAAGATAGATCTTTCTCAGATTGACAAAAACGAAGAAGGAGTTTTTACCAGAAAGTATATTGCAGAAATTATTGAAGCGAGAGTTGAAGAAATATTTGTAATGGTAGACAAAGAGCTTAAAAAAATTGACAGAAGCGGCATGCTTCCGGCAGGAGCTGTTATAACCGGTGGCGGCGCTAAAATGCCTGGAATTGTTGCTATGGCGAAAGAAACTCTTAGACTGCCGGCGCAAGTCGGTTTTCCTATTGAGTTAAATGGAATAATTGATAGGGTTGATGATCCTTCATTTGCTACGGTGATGGGGCTTATTATGTGGGAAGCTGATGAAAACGGAGTTTTTTCCTCTAGCGGCGGAAAATTTAAACTGCCATCGTTGGGCGGAGTTGGGCAAAAAGTGAGAAAGATTTTTAAAACTTTTTTGCCGTAAGAAGAGGTAGTTAGTAGTAAGTATTAAGCATTTTTTAAATTAGTTTTATTTTTAGAGATGAGAAAGATAATAAAGCAAAAGAAAAAATATACCGAAGAGGAAGTTTTAGCTATTTTAATAGATTTAAGAGATCAATTTAGGGGTTTTATTAAAAAACTGGACTCAATAAGTAAAACATTAGATAGGATGTGCAAAAAATATGAGTGATTTGGTGGAGATTTCTCCGATTGTGAAAAATAAAATTATTCCAGATTTGGCGAGAAGGAAGATAATATAGTTTAATTATGAAAATAAAAGTTGGCAAATTAAATTTAACTATTCGGAAAGCAATGTTGCAAGATTACCAATTTTGCTACAGAACCCAAACTTTTTTATTTTGAGAATATGCAAGTTTCTGGATTAATGAAGGGCAAAGGAGTAGGAACTTATTTAATGAAATTAATTGAAAAAAAAAGCGTTTCAAAAAAATATAAGTAAAATTCAACTTACTGTTTTTAAAAGTAATCCAGCTAAAAAATTATATCAAAGATTAGGATATAAAATAATACAAGATAAGAAAACTTCTGTTTTGATGGAAAAGAAATTATAATATTTTTAATTCATAACTCCTGATTCATAATTCCAAATAGATTTGCCTAAATTTTCAAAAAAAGCTATTATAGCAGTATAGCAATGTAACAATTTAGCAATATAATAGTATAACAATCTAAAATTTAAATATATGAAAGAAATTAAACCGGAATTTGAGACATTTGCCAGGATTAAGGTAGTTGGCGTTGGCGGTAGCGGTAATCATGTTATAAGCAGAATGATTGAAGAGGGATTGAGCGGGGTTGAGTTTATTGGCATAAATACGGATTCTCAAGATCTTCATCATTGCAGATCTACGGAAAAAATCCACATTGGGAAAAATTTAACTAGAGGGCTTGGCGCTGGAATGAATGCTGATATAGGAAGACAGGCGGCAGAAGAGAATAAAGATGAAATTCAGGATGTTTTAAAGAATACAGATATGGTTTTTATAACTTGCGGACTCGGAGGAGGAACGGGGACTGGAGCCGCGCCAATTATTGCAGAAGCCGCTAAGGAAGCTGGTGCTCTTACTGTCGCGGTTGTAACCAAGCCATTTATGTTTGAAGGAATTCAAAGAAGGAGAATTGCCGAAGAGGGTCTGGAGAATTTAAGGAATCAAGTTGATACAATTATAACTATTCCCAATGATAAAATACTTCAGGTAATAGAAAAGAAAACTTTATTGCTGGATTCGTTTAAAATCGCGGATGATATATTAAGGCAAGGCGTACAGGGAATTTCAGATTTAATAACTCTTCCAGGAATTGTAAATGTGGATTTTGCCGATGTGAAATCTATTATGCAAAATACAGGTTCTTCATTGATGGGCATTGGAAAAGCGTCTGGTGAGAATAGGGCGGCTGAAGCGGCCAAGCAAGCAATTAATAGCCCTCTCTTAGAATTGTCTATCGACGGCGCAAATGGTGTTTTGTTTAATGTTAGTGGCGGAGCTGATTTAACAATGATGGAAGTAAGCGAGGCCGCGAATGTTATAACGGAATTTATTGACGATGAGGCAAAAGTTATATTTGGCGCTATTACAGATGAAAATTTAAAAAAGGGAGATATTAAGGTTACGGTAATCGCAACTGGTTTTGAAGGACAGTCTAATAAAAAAGATTCTGTAAGCGATAATATTGGGAGAATAAATGATTTAGAAAATATATTAAAAAAAGAAGAAGATAGTAATGACGAAGAAACTAAACCAAAAGAAACAAGTAAAAGAGAGTTTAAGGAAATTAATTCTGAGATCAAACGAGATGATAATATATTTTCATCAAAAATAAATTCTATAGATGCTGGTGATGAATATGATGTTCCGGCGTTTATCAGAAAAAAAATGAAAAAAGACAAATAGTTGACATTAAAAATTAAGTCTTGCAAAGAATAGATTTTTTGATAAGAAGATTTATGAAATTTCTGGATGTTTAAATTGCTAAATTGCTAAATTGCTAAATTGTTATTGTATGATAGAAGTAATACGGCAGTTTTAAGGCAGTTTTTTGTTTGACTTAAGTAATAGATTAAGGCTTTATTTTAAACATATTAATGAGAAGATATAATGAATTCAAAAAAAATAAAAGTGAAACAAATCAGAAAAAGAGATGGCAGGGTTGTGAAATTTGAAAAGGGCAAAGTTGTTAAGGCGGTTTATAAAGCGTTAACTGCTACTGGCGAGGGAAATAAACGCAACGCGCAGGAATTGGCGAAGAAAGTAGATTGTGAAATAAATAAAAGATTTACTGTTAGGAATGGCGGAGGAAAAATAAAAGCGGAAATTCCTACCGTTGAAGAAGTGCAAGATATTGTTGAAAACTTTTTGATTAGGGAAAATTATATTGATACGGCAAAAGCTTATATAATATACAGGGAACAGCATAGGCTTTTAAGAGAAAGCCATGATGTTCTAAAAAAATCAGTGGATCTTGTTGATGACTATTTAAAAGAAATTGATTGGCAGGTCAAAGAAAATAGCAATATGTCCTATTCATTGCAAGGTTTGAATAATTATATAGCCAATGTAATAACTTCAAAATATTGGATTGAAAAAATTTATCCGCCAGAAATAAGAGAAGCATATAATAAAGGTGATTTTCATATTCACGATCTTGGACTTCTCGCGGTTTATTGCTGCGGGTGGGATTTAAAAGATTTAATTTCTCAAGGATTTGGAGGAGTTAGCGGGAAGAGCGAGAGCAAAGCCCCAAAACATTTTAAATCAGCGCTAGGGCAAATTGTAAATTTTTTCTATACGCTTCAAGGAGAAGCTGCTGGCGCTCAGGCTTTTTCAAATTTTGACACTCTTCTTGCTCCTTTTATCAGATACGACCAGCTTGCTTATCGTGACATAAAGCAAGCCATTCAGGAATTTGTATTTAATATGAATGTTCCAACGCGAGTCGGATTTCAAACACCATTTACAAACATAACTATGGATTTGACGGTCCCTTCAACTCTTGCGGACGAAGCTGTTATGATTGGCGGAGTTCCTCAAAAAGAACAATATAAAGACTTTACAAACGAAATAAGCCTTTTGAACAAAGCTTTTGCTGAAATTATGCTAGAAGGAGACGCTTCTGGAAGAGTTTTTACTTTTCCCATTCCAACATATAATATAACAGACGATTTCAATTGGGATGATCCAGATCTTGAACCGATTTGGGAAATGACTGCAAAATATGGTATTCCATATTTTGCAAATTATGTGAATAGCGATATGAAGCCGGAAGACGCCAGATCAATGTGCTGTAGATTGCGTCTTGATAATAGAGAGCTTTATAAGCGAGGAGGAGGATTATTTGGAGCTTATCCGCTTACCGGCTCTATAGGAGTTGTAACAATTAACTTGCCAAGAATTGGATATTTAGCTAAAAGCAAGAAAAATTTCTATGATAATTTAGAAAGGGTTATGGATCTTGCGAAAGAAAGTTTGGAAATCAAAAGGAAAACCCTTGAAAATTTTACGGAAAAAGGCTTATATCCATATTCAAAACATTTTCTCGCTAATATAAAACTTCAAAGAGGGGAATATTGGAGCAATCATTTCTCAACTATTGGAATTATAGGAATGAACGAATCTTTACAGAATTTTCTCGGACCAAAGACGGATATTACTACTAAGAAAGGCAACAAATTTGCCCAAGAAGTTTTAGAATTTATGCGCGACAGGATTATAGAATATCAGAAAGAAACAGGAGGACTTTATAATCTTGAAGCAACTCCGGGAGAAGGAACTTCATACAGGCTGGCAAAAAAAGATGTTGCAAAGTATCCTGATATCATTACAGCGGCGATATAAATAAACACTAATAATCGTTTAATTCGTGATTCGTGAAAATTCGTAATCAATTCGTATAAATTTGTTCCAAAACGAATTTATACAAGTGTGAAACGAATAAACACGAATCACGAATAAATAAATATGATTAATTTGCTGTATGTTTATCGGTGGATTTCAAAAATTTACAATGTTAGATTATCCGGGGAGAATTGCCGCGGTTGTTTTTACTATGGGATGTAATTTTCGTTGTCCGTTTTGTCATAATCCTGAATTGGTGGATGTAAAATTAATTGATTATGAAAATAAAATAAAGGAGAAAGAAATATTAGAATTTTTAGAATTAAGAAAAGGGGACTTGGATGGAGTTTGTATTACGGGTGGAGAGCCGACTTTACAGCTTGGTTTGAAAGAATTTATAAAAAAAATAAAAGAGATGAGATTTTTGGTGAAAGTTGATACTAATGGATCTCATTTTAGCGTTGTTTCTGATTTGGTAAAGGATAATTTGGTTGATTATTGGGCAATAGACATAAAAACAACTCCGGAAAAATATAAGACTATGACGAAAAAAGATGATATTATAGAAAATATAGAAAAAAGTATAAGCTTGATTACAGACAGTGAAAGTAAATTAGAACTTCGAACAACGGTTGTGCCTGGATATGTCAATCAGGAAGATTTTGATGAGATGATAAATTGGATAAATAGAATTAGTAAAAATATTTTTCCAAAATTATTTCGTTATTCAATCCAGAATTTCAGATCAGAAAAAACTTTACACAATAGTTTTGAAAATGTAAAACCTTACGAAAAAGAAGAACTAGAAAAAATGTCTAAGAAGTTAAAGAAATATTGTAAAAATGTAGTGGTGTTGGATTGAGATTTGTTGTAGATTGCGTTTTAGTTTTTTTAGTGTGAGCGTTAGTTTCTTTAGTGTTTTATAGATAAAACACTAGAACAACTAATAATTACACTAAGTAAACTAATTTTAAAAGTTACAATTTTAAAAAGATGAAATTCAAATGTAAAGTTATAACAAGAGCTTCAAAAAATGAAGTTTTAGGAATTGATAATTTAAATCAATCGGGTCTTGGGTTTAAAAATAAAAATGGCAACGAATTGCCATTTTTTAAAATTTATCTTACTGCTGTTCCTGTTGATGGAAAAGCGAACACGGAGCTTATAAAATTATTATCTAAAGAATTAGATATTAGTAAAAATAAAATTAGTATTATTAAAGGTGAGAAAAATAAGGAAAAAATAATTGAGATCAATGACTAGGTCAAAATATTTTTTGTTGTTTTGTGCCGCGTTTATTTCTGGGATTTTTTTAGGCTCTTATTTTTCAATTCAAATTTGGATTTTATTTTTAGAAGCTGGATTTTTTATCTCGCTTGTTTTTTTATTGCGGGATAACAAAAATGCAAGAATAATATTATTGCTAGCCATTTTTATTTTACTGGGTTTTATAAGAATTGAAAGCGGAAAATTAAGCAAAAATAAGATTTCTGAAATAAAAAGTTTAGATAATCAAGAAGCGCTAATAAGCGGAGAAATTTTACAAGCGCCAGAAATTAAAAATGAAAAGCAAAAAATAGTGATTAAAAATATAAAGAATATTGAGAATAACAGTAATATTAATGGAAAAATTATTGTATACGCGGATCACTATCCTGAATATAATTTTACTGATAAAATTAGATTTAAGGGAAAGATAAAAATTCCAGAAGATTTTGACGGTTTTGCTTACCGAGATTATCTTTTCTCAAAAGGGATTTATTATATCGCGTATTATCCAGAAATAGAAATAGTGGAGAAAAATGACGCGGGAATTAATTTTCAAATTTCACAATTTAGAATATACGCGAATAATATTATCAAAAAAATATTTCCAGAACCGCAAGCAGGAATTGTAAGCGCGATGACACTGGGGATAAAATCGAGTATAAGCTCTAAGACGCTGGAAAGTTTCAATAAAACCGGCACAAGGCACATTATAGCCATTTCAGGGCTTCACATGACGATCGTATCGATCGTATTTATGTATCTATTGCTTGCTGTTGGATTAAGAAGAAATTACGCGTTTTATTTTGCGATTTTAGGAATTGCTTTTTTTGTCGCTCTCGTCGGTTTTCCATCTTCGGCAGTACGTGCGTTTGTAATGGGAGGGCTTATATTATTTGCGGTAAAAGTTGGACGGCTTAATAGCGCCTGCAACGCGGTTGTTTTTGCCGGAGTTTTAATGCTTTTGTATGATCCGAATCTATTGCGATATGATACCGGATTCCAGCTTTCATTTTTAGCAGTGCTTGGTATAATTTATATATATCCAAGACTTGATTTTTATTTGAAAAAATATCCCGATTGTTTGAAGATCAAGACAATGTTTCTGATAACCATTTCGGCGCAGATTGCAACACTGCCGATCATTATTAACAGTTTCGGAAGCTTTTCTTTGTTTTCAGTTTTTGCTAATGTTCTAATTCTGCCTTTCGTGCCGGTCGTTATGCTTGGAGGGCTTTTACTTATTATTATTGGTTTTGTAAATTTGTTCGTCGCGCAAATATTATCATGGCCAATCTGGCTGATTTTGTCTTATCAAATTGAGATTATAAAATTGTTTGCCAGTCTTGATTTCGGATATTTTAGTTTTGAGAAATTTAATTTTTTGTTTATTGCTGTTTATTATGCAGTTTTGGTTTTGGGATTTAATTATTCACAGATAAAAGCATATATAAGTTTTAACAAAAAGATTAATAATTTCAGATAAAATTATGCAGCATCGCAATTCACAAAAGCGTGATTTTATAGATAATAATGTTTATTTCATCGTCACAAAAACATTTCAAAATTTTCCGTATTTTAAAGAGTTAATATTTTGCGAATTGTTGGTTGAAGAATTAAAATTATGTAAAGAAGTAAAGAAATTTAAATTATATGGGTTTTGCATAATTTATGATCATTTAAATTTAATGATTCATCCAAATAATGAATTTAATATTTCAAAAATAATGAGGTCATTAAAAGAGAATATATCAAGGGATATAAATTATATTATTATGAATAATCATAACGAAGGCGACACGTCGACGTGTCGCCTTCGGATGCGGGATCTAATTAAAAATTATCAAACCAAATTTATCCAAAAACACGTACAAAATCAAACTTTAATCCCAAAATTCAAATGGCAAAAATCATTTTATGACCACATAATAAGAGACGCGAAAGATTTTAAAAACCATTACCATTATACAATATATAATTTTCAAAAACATAAATTGCCAGAGAATTGGAAATATACAAGTTTAAATTATGAGGAGCTGGTTGATGGAATTGAATTGTAAAAAATTATTAATTAAAATAACATAGAAATATCATATGTCCAAAAAATATCTCTATATAATCCTAATATTTTTATTTCTCTTCAATATTCTCGCAGTTGTTGCTTTTTATCAGCAAAAACCAATTCAAACACCAAGAGTGATTTTTCTTGATGTTGGACAAGGAGATGCGGCGTTAATAGATGTTGGAAATGATATGCAGATTTTAATAGATGGAGGAGATGGAAAGAATATTTTAGAGAAACTTGGAGAATATATGCCGTTTTATGACCGCAAAATTGAACTTGTAATTATGACTCATCCAGACAAAGACCATATGGGCGGGTTGGTTGAGGTTTTAAAATACTATGAAGTAGGACGGGTTTTAGAAACAGGCATAGAATGTGAAAAAGCGATTTGTAAAGAATGGGATAAATTAATTAAAGAAAAAAATATTTCCGTAAAATACGCTCAGTTCGGGCAGAGGATAAAAGCAGGAAATGTAGAAATGGCTGTTTTATATCCTTTTGAGAGCTTAGAAAGCAAAGAAGTTAAAAATAGCAATGACGCGTCCATAGTATTAAAACTGGTTATTAATAAAAATTTATCTAATGTAGGAGAGAATGGCGATAAAAATCAAAAGATCCTGAATCTGCCGGCTAGCGGACAGGATGACAAATTTAATAATTCTTATTTATTAACTGGAGACGCTGGTTTTCCAGTTGAAAAAGAACTGCTTGATAAAAATATTAATGTAGAATCAAAAATTTTAAAAGCATCGCATCATGGAAGCAAATACGCGACTTCAAACGAATTTTTAAAAGCTGTAAAGCCAGAAAAAGCAATTATTTCTTCTGGTAAAAACAATTATGGACATCCCGCGAAAGAACTTTTAAATCGTTTGAGAAATATGAGCATTGAAATTTTCAGAACAGATAGGATGGGAGATGTGATTTTTGAATAAAAATTTCTAGTTTTTTCAAAAATAGCGCCTATAACCTCTTTCTGACGGTCGTCAGAAAGAGGTTATAGTTTTTGAATTGCTGAATAGGAGCTTTTGATTTTTATCTAGTAATTATTTTATATCGCGTTCATTATATCGCGTTCAATTGCAAAAATTGGAAAATTATGATATAAAGATACTATAATTAAATAATTTTAAAAAGTATGGAAGTTCCAATTTGTAAGACAAAAATGGAGGGAGTTAATCAAAAGTTTGATTTATCGGATCCAGCGGAGAGAGAAAAATATTTTGAGGCTAAAGCCGGAAAAGAAATTGAGAAGCTAAGAACATTTTTCAAAAAAGATGGAAGTTTTATCGCTTATCTTTTAGGAAAGAAAAATGCCGGGAAGGGGACTTATTCAAAAATGTTTAGCGAGGTTATAGGAAAGGAATATATAAAGCATATTTCAATCGGGGATATGGTCAGAGAAGTTGAAGAGGAAATGCAAGATAAAAATAAAAGAGAAGAAATAGAAAAATATTTGAGAAAAAACTACAGGGGATTTGTTTCTATAGACGAAGTTTTAGGATCATTTGCTGATAGAAATACAAAAATTCTTTTGCCGACAGAATTTGTTCTGACGCTTGTTAAAAGAAAAATAGACCAACTTAAAAAGAAAACTCTTTTTATAGACGGTTTTCCAAGGGGGCTTGATCAAATCTCTTATTCTTTGTTTTTTAGGGATCTTGCCGGGTATAGATATGACGCGGATATTTTTATTCTAATCAATGTTCCAGAGAATGTGCTTGATGAAAGAATTAAATGGCGGCTGATTTGCCCAAAATGCAATACCCCGAGAAATTTAAAACTATTGCCGGTTAAAGAAGATAATATTAAATATGACAAAGAAAAAAAAGAATTTTTCTTTCTTTGCGATAATCCTGAGTGCCAGAAGGTGAGAATGGTTAGAAAAGAAGGCGATGAGTTTGGCATAGAACCAATTAAAAAAAGATTGAAATTAGATGGAGAATTAATGGAAAAAGCGTATTCGCTTCACGGAATGCCAAAGGTTTTATTAAGGAATACGGTTCCCGTAAAGGATACGGAGGATTGCGTTGATAATTATGAACTTACGCCTGAATATAGCTATGAATGGGATGAAAAAAATGAAAAAGTAAAAATTATTGAAAAACCATGGACGATCTCTAACGAAGATGGAATTTTATCTCATAGTTTGATGGCGCCGCCTGTTGTAGTTTCAATGATTAAGCAGTTGGTAAAAGTGTTGGAATTATAGGGGCTAAGGTTGGTATAAAAGTGAAGTATCCTGAGTCTTAATTTCATTGATAATATAAATAAGAATCAACACAGTGTCAAACTGTCAAATTGTCACGCGTTTTACTTGTTTTTGGCAATTCGACAATTTGACAATAAAAAAACATTTGTAAAACAATAAGAATTCAAATTAGGCATTTCACTTTCGTATAACTTTATAACTTTGAACTTTTAACTTATTTTTAATGTATCTAAAAAAACTTGAAACAACTGGATTTAAGTCTTTTGCCAATAAGACTGTTTTGGATTTTCCAAGTGGTGTTACCGCTATAGTCGGGCCAAATGGTTCTGGAAAATCAAATATTGCCGATGCCGTAAAATGGGTGCTAGGCGAGCAAAGTATGAAAAGTTTGCGCGGGAAAAAAGGCGAGGATGTTATTTTTACTGGAAGCGACAAAAAGGCAAAAATGAGCGCCGCTGTCGTTTCTTTGTTTTTAGACAATAGCGATAAGAAAATTCCAATTGATTATGAAGAAGTTATCATAACCAGAAAGCTTTTTAGAAATGGGGATAGCGAGTATTTAATAAATAAAAGCCGTGTTAGACTTTCTGATATAATTGATTTGCTCGCGAGATCGGGAGTAAGCCAGAGGGGGTATTGCGTTATAAATCAGGGAATGGCTGATTCAATTTTATCAGCAACGCCGGCAGAAAGAATGGTTATTTTTGAAGAAGCTACAGGCGTTCGCAGATTTCAAATAAAGAAACAGCAAACCTTAAATAAGCTTGAAGCAACAAGAAGAAATTTACAGAGGGTAATAGATCTGTTGAATGAAATTGAGCCAAGGCTAGTTTCCCTTAGGAGACAGGCATCAAGAGCCCAAAAAAGGGGCGAAGTGGAGCAAGGATTGAAAGCAGAACAAGAAAAACTGTTCTCAAATATCTGGTTTAACCTTAATCAAAATAACAAAAAATATTATTCACAAAGAGGAAAATTGGAAAAAAGCATTGAAGAATATTCTAAAGAGATAGCTGAAATAAAAAACAATTTGTCTAAAAATGAAAATAACAACGATACCTATTCCGCGGAATTTGCCGATTTTCAAAAGGAGGCGGATTCTTTGCAGGAGATTATAAATGATTTTCAAAAAAACCTTTCTATAATAGAAGGCAGGATTCAAATCGAAAAAGAGAAAGAAGAAAAACTAAAGAGCGTAGAATATCTGCCTATAAATTTAGGATATGTCAAAGAAAAACTTTCTAGCATAATTTCTATATACAGTAAGTTTCTTAGTATGATAGAAAATCTAAGCAGTTTAGAATATATTAAATCAATTCGCGAAGAGGGAATTAAAGTAAAAAATAATGTAGCGAATCTTTTAAAAGAAGTTGAAGAAGGAAAGGTAAGCCAGTCTGATAATAAAACTAAATTTGATTATAATAATCTCAAAAAATTAAAAGCTGATGAGGCTGTAACTTTAGATAAAATTCATGAGTATAACAAAGAATATGATCAGATTAAAAATAGAATTTATGAACTTAATAAAAAAGAACAGGACAAAAGGCAAATATTTTTTAGACTGGAAAAAGAATTGCAGATAAAACAAGATGAAATAAACAAATTTAAAGACAACTTAAATCAAACAAATATTGAGCTGGCAAAATTTGAAGTTCGCAAGGAGGATTTATTGAATGAAATCAAAGATGAGTTTAAAAATGATGAATTTATAGATAATCTTCAGGATGGAAAAATTGAGCAGATTCAAGAAGGAAAATATTTTAATCAGGAAGAATGCAGGTCGAAAATTAGAAAACTAAAATTCCAGCTTGAACAAATCGGAGGAATTGATCCTCTTATAGTTGAAGAATATGAGGAAACTCAAAGCAGATTTGAATTTCTCTCAACTCAATCAGAAGATCTTTTAAAAGCTTCTAATTCGTTAAGAGAAGTAATAAAAGAGCTTGATGAAAAAATTGAGAAAATATTCAAGAGTTCTTTTAAAAAAATTAATGAAGAGTTTGATAGATATTTCAAAATTATTTTTGGAGGCGGAAAAGCCGGTTTGTCTATAAAATATTCAGTGCTTAAGGAAAAGGAAGAAGAAAATACTGAAGACGAAGAGAACTGCGAAAAATCAATAGGAGAAATTGAACAGCAGCAAAGAATTGCCGGTATTGAAATTAACGCGGTTCCTCCGGGAAAAAAAATAAGCAGTTTAGATATGCTTTCAGGAGGTGAAAGAGCGCTTGCTTCAATTGCGATTTTATTTGCGATTATTTCTAACAATCCTCCTCCTTTTTCAGTTCTTGACGAAATTGACGCAGCGCTTGATGAAGCAAATTCTGCTCATTTGTCTGATATCATAAAAGATATTTCTTCAAAAACTCAATTTATTATGATAACTCACAATCGGGAAATGATGCAGCAAGCGGGAGTTCTGTATGGAGTTACAATGCACGATGATGGCGTATCAAAAATTATTTCATTGAATCTGGACAAAACAGGGAAAAAATAAGCGCTATGATATTTTTAATGGGAAAAGTTTATAATACACATAAAAACAAAAAAATGAAGCAAGAAAATTGGTATAGTTTAAGTTTAAAAGAAGTTTTGCATAGTTTAAAATCTTCAAAATTTGGATTATCGGCAGAGGAGGCTGAAAAAAGGCTGAAAAAATATGGAAAGAATGAGCTTCCCCAAAAAGAGAAATTTACACAGTTGGATATAGTCATAAGTCAATTTAAAAGTCCTTTAGTCTATATACTTTTGATAGCGGCTCTTGTTTCTTTTGTTTGGAATAATCTTGTAGACATGGGAGTTATTCTTTTTGCGGTTGCAATTAACGCTGTTGTCGGATTTATACAAGAAACAAAAGCTGAGCGCGCGTTAGAGAAATTAAAACAGATGATTGATCATAAATCGTATGTTATAAGAAATGGGATTGAGAAAGAAATAAGTTCTACAGATATTGTTTTAGGGGATATAGTAGTTTTAAGGGCTGGTGATAGAGTTCCCGCGGATGGAAGAATTTTGGAAATTCACGAATTTGATATTGATGAATCAAGTTTGACTGGAGAATCTGTTCCCGTGAGCAAGCTTGTTGAAATATTGGACCAAAAAGGAATTTCTGAAAGTAAAAAAAATATGGCGTATATGGGAACTTCTGTGGTCCGGGGAAGGGGAATAATGGTTGTGAGCTCAACTGGCATTAACACAAAATTCGGACAGATCGCGCTTCTATTAAAAGAAACAGAAAAAGAGAAAACTCCTTTACAAATCAAACTAGCTGAATTCAGTAGGATGTTTGGAACGCTGACACTTGTAATGGTTGTTTTCATTACTGTCATCGGGTTAATTAGAGGAATTGAGCTTAAAGACATTTTTGTTACTTCCGTAGCAATTGCTGTTGCCGCTATACCGGAAGGGCTTTTGGTTGCCGTTACGGTGATTTTAGCAATTGGAATGCAAAGAATTTTAAAAAAAGGCTCTTTGGTCAGGAAATTGGTCGCAGCAGAAACTCTTGGAAGCACGACTGTGATTTGTACGGACAAAACAGGAACGCTTACCGAAGGAAAAATGCAGGTTGATCATATAATCACTATGGTCTCAGAATTTTCTTTAGCGAAAGAAGGAAATAAGCGCATTAAAGTTATAGAAGAAGAAAAGCATAAATTAGATCATATGGTTGCTATAAAAATAGGAATGATATGCAATAACGCAGTAATTGAAAATCCTAATGATGAATTGGAAAAATGGATAATTCATGGAGATTATACCGAAAGGGCTTTGTTGCAATCAGGAATAAATGTGGGATTTAATCCGGAAAAAATCAAAAAAGATTTTGTCAAAATTGAAGAAATACCATTTAGTTCAGAGAGAAAATTAATGGCAACTCTAAATCAAGAAAGCTCAAATGATTATAAAATGTATGTAAAAGGAGCTCCTGAAGAAATAATAAATAGATCAAAATATGTTCTGATTGAAGGAGAAAAGAGACAAATAACAGAAGATGACATTAAGCTTCTCAAGAAAAAACAGAACGATTTAAGCAGAAAAGGACTCAGGATTATAAGCGTTGCTTTTCGCAGCGTTAGAAATGATATATCCGCTAGATTTAAAGAGGGAAATGAGGATGAAATAATAAACGAGCTTGTATTTGTCGGACTTATCGCTCTTAAAGATCCCTTAAGGAAAGAAGCAAAAGATACAATAAAGCTTGCTAAAGAAGCTGGCATAAGAACTATTATGATAACGGGAGATAATCGTCTTACCGCAAAAACTATAGCTAATGAGCTTGGAATGAAAGTTGATAATAATAATATTTTAGACGGAGAAAAATTAGATCAGATGAGCACAAAAGAATTTAATAACATTGTTAGCAAAATAAAAATATATGCCAGAGTTTCGCCTCACCATAAATCAAGAATTGTTGACGCATGGCAAAGCAAGGGAGAGGTCGTGGCGATGACTGGAGACGGAGTAAATGACGCTCCCGCGCTGAAATCAGCTGATATAGGGGTCGCGCTTGGCAGCGGGACTGAAGTTGCTAAAGAAACGGCTGATATTGTTCTTTTGGATAATAATTTTAAAACCATTATAACTGCCGTTGAGCAGGGGAGAGTTATATATGAAAATATAAGAAAAGTTATTTTATATCTTGTTTCTGACAGCTTTAGCGAAGTTATAGTTATTGCCGGAAGTCTTATAATCGGACTTCCTATTCCTTTGGCCGCCGCTCAGATCTTATGGATAAATCTTGTGACGGACGGATTTCCGGATGTTGCTTTGACACTGGAGCCTAAGGAGCCTAATATTATGAAAGAACCTCCTCGCAAAAAGAATGAACCTTTATTAAATTTTGAAATCAAGACATTAATCATAGCTATTAGTGTCGTTAGCGGAGTTTTATCTTTGGCAGTGTTTTGGTATGTTCTTGATGTGACTGGCGAATTTCAAAGAGCAAGCACCATTGCTTTCTCAATTCTTGCCATTGATTCTCTAATTTATGTTTTTTCCATTCGTTCTTTACGGCATTCAATTTTCGCGAAAAACATTTTCTCAAACAAGTATTTAATTGTCGCGGTTCTTCTTGGCTTTTCTTTCCAGCTGGCAGCGATTTATCATCCTTTTTTGCAGAAAGTATTGCAAACAGTATCGCTTGATTTATATGACTGGTCATTAATTGCGTTTGTTTGCGCGGTAGAACTAGTGTTGATCGAAGGCATAAAATATTTGTTTATACTTAAAAAAGTAGATAAATAAATTGTTATATTGTTAAATTAAATATTATTTTATTAAAATTATCTTCATGCTATACAAATTTAAACAAATTCTAAGAAAAGTTATTCCTTATAATTTTATTTTGCTTACTCATAAGTTTAGAGCGGTTTTAGCATCTCTTGTTTATGGTTTTCCAGGAAAGAAGATAAGAGCTATTGGAGTTGCTGGAACTAAGGGTAAAACGACAACCGTTAATATGATCGCGAAAATTTTGGAAGAAGGCGGGCATAAAGTCGCGATGCTTTCTACCGCTAATTTTCAAATAGGTGAGAAAAAATGGCTTAATGATGTGAAACTTACCACAACGTCGCCATTTTACTTTCAAAAGTTTTTAGCAAAAGCGGTGAAAGAAAAATGTGATTTCATAATTGTTGAAATTTCTTCTCACGGGCTTGTCCAATATAGGCACTTGGGGGTTCCATATAAAACCGTTGTTTTAACGAATATGATGAGCGATCATCTTGATTATCATAAGACCTATAAAAACTATAAAAATTCTCATAATGCTTTGCTTACGAAAAACTTGGAAAATCTTATTATTAATTACGATGATGAAGATTTGAAAAGTTTTCTAGAGTTTGAAGAAGTGGAAAAATATGCTTTTAGCTTAAAAGGATATAAAGAAATAAATAATATAAAATTGGTCATAGCAACGGATATGGTTTTAAGAGAAAAAGAAACAGAATTTAATATTAAAACTAATAAAGGGCAGATGGCTGTAAGATCATCGCTTATCGGCGAGTTTAATATTTATAATTCTTTAGCGGCAGCGTCAGTTGGCTTAGCAGAGAATATAAAACCGATTGCGATTAAAAAGGCATTGGAATCCATAGAAAATATTCCCGGTAGGCTGGAAAAAATTGATGAAGGACAAAACTTTAAAGTTATGGTTGATTACGCTCATTCGCCGGATTCTTTGAAGAAAGTTTATAAAGTAATTAAGCCATGTGTAAAAAACAAAATAATTGCAGTTTTAGGCGGAACAGGAGATAGGGACAAAACCTATAGATCAAAAGCAGGCGCTATTGCTGATGAGTTTGCTGATATTGTAATTGTGACTAATGAAGATCCTTATAGTGAAGATCCAGAAGATATTATGGATCAAGTTATGTCTGGAATTAAAAATAAAGAATTAAATAAAAATTTATTTAGAATATCAGACAGAAAAGAGGCTATAGAAAAAGCCATAAATATGGCCAAAAGAGATGATTTGGTTATGATAACCGGCAAAGGCGCGGAGCAATTTATGATTTGTGGCGAAGATAAAATTCCGTGGGATGATAGGGAAATAGCAAGGGAAGTGCTAAGAAAAAAGACAATGTAGTATTATACAAAACCTTAGTAATGAAATAATAATATTAGCCAAACAAAAACACGGGTTTATCCCGGTTTTGTTTTTTTATTTTTGTTTTAGTTGTTTTAGTTCAATCAGCAGAAGACTTTATTGTAGTTTTTAGTTTTTCTCCTCTTACTTAGGTTTTTGCAAAACCTAGTCTTCCGTGACTAGAAACGATTTTTTAATTATATATTTAAATTGATTTTTCGTCAATACCAAAATCATTTTAACATAGTAACATTTAAACATTTTAACATAATTTAAATTATCATATTTCAAAAAACTAAATAAAAATTCTTGTTAAAATGTTAGTATGTTCATATGTTAAAATGTCTTTATCTTGACATAATAGCTATTATATATTAACATAAGTTATATTGTGTAGTAGTTTAAATTATTAAATTTAAGCTTAAAATAACTTAAAACAAAACAAAAATATGTCAAAATTTAATCCAATTTCGAGTATGCAGATAGTAACAAAATGTCCGATGTGCGATTTTAAGTATGATAAAAACAACATAAAAGTAATTGACAGTAAAGACGGGGTTATAACTCTTTATCTAAATTGTCAAAAATGCAAAGGTTCCATGATGATGGTAATTATGGCAGGCGCTATGGGAATAACTTCTATCAGTATGATATCTGATTTTATGGAAGATGATCTTGATAAAATAGAGAAAAGTTGCGTTGAATACGATGATGTTTTAGAAATGCATAAATTTTTGGAGAATAAATGATCAGTTTTAGTTTTCTTAGTGTAAATATTAGTTTTATTAGTGTCTTCTACAGAAAACACCAAAAAAACTAATGTTTACACTAAATAAACGAAGTTTAAATTTTATAATTTATAAAGATATGGAAACACTAGCAATTTCTGCTCAAGTAAGAGAGCTAAAAGAAAAAAAAGCAAATAAACTTAGAAGACAAGGAAATGTTCCCGGAATTGTTTATGGAAATAAAAAGGAAAATAAATGTATAAAAATTAATGAAGCGGATTTTAAGAAAGTGTTTAGCAAGGCGGGTGAAAGCACTTTGATAGATCTTAGTATTGACGGCAAGGATATAGGAAAGGTCGTTATAAATGATTATCAGACAGATCCTGTTACTGATAAGGTTATCCATTTTGATCTATATCAAGTTAGAATGGACAAAAAAATAGTTGCCAAGGTTCCTATTAAGTTTATAGGAGAATCTCCTGCTGTTAAAAATGAAGGCGGTGTTTTAATTAAGAGCCATGATATTTTTGAAATCAAGTGTCTGCCTGGAGATCTTATTCATGATATAGAAGTTGATCTTTCTAAGCTTAATAATATAGATGATATTATCAGAGTTAAGGATTTAAAAATTTCTAATGAAATTGAAATTATCTCAGCCCCAGGAGTTGTTGTTGTAACCGTTGCTGCTCCAAGAACTGAAAAAGAATTAGAAGATCTTGAAGAGAAAGTTGAAGAAAATATTGAAGGAATTGAAGGCGCTGAAGAAAAGGAGGAAGAAAGCGAAAAAGACAAGGAAAGCAAAGATGGAAAAGAAGAGAAAAAAGGTGAATCCGGAAAAAGCGGAAAGGAAGAAGAAAAAAAATAAAAAAATAAAATTATCTATATAAGGGCGCGAGTAAAAGTAACCTCCACAATTTCATCTCAGCTTCACGCCATCTTAGTTTGAAAGAACTCTCAATATATATCAATATACTTCAATTTTTTCAAACCAATCTGGCACAAATCTGAGCGAACTTGAAAATGTTATTTTTACTCGCGCCCTAAAAACTTTTGCAAGTTTTATGAATTCAACACATAAAAATAGTTTTATTATAAACAGCCACAAAACAATTTTGTTATGTGGTTTGTTTATTTTGTTTTTATTATCTTTTGTATTTTTAGTAGAAATAGTTAAATCTGTAGAAGAGGAAAGGGAAGAAATAAATGTAGAAGAAGTTAATAATAAAAAAGAAGAGTTGAAAGAAGAAATAAAAAAAGTGGAAGAAGAAATAAAAAAAGTTAATACGGAGCTTAAAGAAGTTCAACAAAAAGCAAGAACTTTTAAAAGAGAAATTTCAATATACAATAATAAGATATATAAAAATGAATTAGAAGTAAAAGAGACACGGCTGGCTATTGAAGAATCTGATATGGAAATGGATGAAATTAAGGAAAAAATAGAAGAAGGAGAAATAAAAAAGGAAGCATATAGAAAGAATTTAAAAGATCTCTTTAAATTATTATATGTTTATGAACAAAATTCTATTTTGGAAATACTTATGACGGAAGATAGTTTCTCTGATTTTTTCAATAAAGTTGATGCTATGGAATCTGTTAAAAATGAGGTGTTTAAAACAATAGTTAATTTAAAAAATCAGAAAGAAGAGCTTGATTTGAGAAGTGAAGAGCTTACAGAACAGCAAGAAGAGAAGGGGCAATTAATTCAAATAAGAGCATATCAAAATGAATCTTTGTCTGAATTAAAAATTCAAAACAATGAACTTTTAGATATTACAAAAGGAGAAGAAAAACAATTCCAGCAATTATTGGCAGAAAATAAAAACATTCTTCCATCGCTTAGAGCTCAGTTATATGACTTGCAAAGCTTGGGGCAAAAAATAGAAATTGATGATGCTTTTTCAGCAGCAAAACTTATAGGGTCAGCCATAGGAGTTCGTCCTGCTTATTTGTTGGGAATATTGAAAGTTGAATCTAATCTTGGGAAAAACACGGGAAGCGGTAATTGGGAAGATGATATGTATGGATGCTATATGAGATTATCAAAAATTTATCCATTAAGAAAAGCACATTATATAAAAAGAGCCGAAACAGAGAAGAATGCGTTTTTTTCAATTGTGGATAGATTAAACTTGGATCCAATGTCAGTTAGGGTTTCAAAAGAGCCTACTTATGGATGTGGCGGCGCTATGGGTCCTGCTCAATTTATACCTTCAACTTGGCTTGCGTATGAAAGCAGAGTAAGTAGTGTTACAAGACACTATCCTCCTAATCCTTGGAATTTGACAGACGCTATGGCTGCTATGGCAGTCAAGGTTTCAGATATTCCAGGAGTTATTGGAGGAGATTATAATTCTGAATATGAGGCAGCTGGCAGATATTTAGGAGGAAGAAGTTGGAGAACAAAAGGATTATTCTTTTATCCAAATAAAGTCATGCTTTACGCCAATTTATATGAAGAGGAGTTGAATAGTTTGGATAAATAAAGAAAATAGCGCGTTACCTGTTGGCTCCATGCTCCTGTGTGGAGCCTGTTGTGAATTAAGAAAATCTTCTGAAATCATGTGTTGTAGAAACGCAGCACTGCTGCGTTTCTATGGTCAAGAGACTTTAGCCAATAGATTCTGAAATAAATTCAGAATGACAGAAAAATTTAGAATATTACCATCATATAAGCGAGTTTATTTGTATTTATAGCTAACAAAAGAGGCTGGAATAATTCCAGCCTCTTTTTATTTAATGTGTTAATAATTTTTGAAATAAATGCGTTTTTTATTTTATGTATTTTGTAAGATTTTTAAGTGACTTTTCTGATAAGTTATTAGCGTTTGAAATAGCGTCTTTTATTAAACTTTCTGAAAAAGTTTCTTGATGCCCAATATTTATTTTTTCATTTCCAGTTCTATTTTGAATATAATCCTCTGCGTATATTTTTTGTTCTTTAGTTAAATCAGAGCCATTTGCAGTTTCTTGTATGTATATTTCCAACGCTCTTCTTGATAAATGAGTAATTCCTTCTCCGCTATTAGCTGAAACTGTATATGTTTTTCCATAATCATCTGAGCTTGAAGAAACTTTCTCAATTTTTTCTTTGTTTGTATTTTTGTTAAGTTCTGTTTTATTATCCTCTTGAGCCGCTTCTTCTTGATCTTTATTTTCCGCTACAGCTTCTTGGTCGCTTTCTTCGGTATTATTATTTTCAATTTCATTTTCTTTGTCATTTTCGCTAGATTTATCGTCATCAACAATAATAGCAGGATTTAAATTATCATTATTTTGTTGGTTGTAATTATAGGCGCTAATTCCGACAATAAGTACAATTAATACTACTAAAATAGTTTGCCAGTTTTCATAACTCCAGTTTTTTATTTTTTCAAACCATCCTTTTGTATCAGTATCTGTTATTTCAATTTCGCTTTCCATATTATATTTGTCACCTCCTTTCTTTTTAATTAAATTGTTAAAGATCCTACTAATGATATTAACATAAGCATCTAATAATAGCAAGCTTTAGGCAAAAAACAGATAATAAGCAGTGGCTTATTATTATAATCGATATTGCTGAAAGAATATTAACAAAAATTAGGGTGGCAAGGAAGAGGAGATAAAAATTGAATTACGAATTACGAATCAAGAATAATGAATGGGGAATATAAGTTTGATTTGTTGATTTTATGCTATTCTAAGAAATTGAGAACATATTAAGTTTTACAAAACCTAAAATTTCACAATTATACATGGCAATGAGATTAGTAGAATATTTAAATTCAAAATTCATTATTCTAAATTCTAATACAATGAATATTCAACAAGTTTTTAAAATTTCCACAAAAAAATTAGGAAAAAAAATTCTAGATGTAGGACACCTAACTATTGACAAGGTATTGTAAATTATTTTTTTTAATATATAATTAAAGTAGAAAAGGTTTAAAATTTTTTTAAGGTATAAAATAAAAATTAAATCTTTGAATGAACTTTTAACACATTTGATAAAAATATAACGCATTATTTTTATTATTGGAATTTAATTTGTGCTAACTTAATATAGAGAGGAGGTGGAGTTTCGTGGTTACAAAAAGAAAACCAGCCAAAAGAAAAGTTGCTAAAAAACCCGCAAAAAGGAAAGTTGTTAAAAGAAAAGTTGCAAAAAAACCAGCTAAGAAAAGAGTCGTCAAAAAAACTGCTAAAAGAAAACCAGCCAAAAGAAAAGTTGCTAAAAGAAAACCAGCCAAAAGAAAAGTTGCTAAAAGAAAACCAGCTAGAAAGAGAAAGTAATATTTTGCAAATCTAAAACACGGTTGAAGCCGTGTTTTAGATTTATTTAAATTGTTGAATTGCTCTATTGTCAAATTGTTATGCATAACGCAATAATAATATAACAATTTAGCAATATGACAATACGGCAATTCTTTTTTTTCCGCTCAAATCTTTAATTATTTTAATACGCGCGTTAGCTGATTTTTTGTTTATTATAGCAGTTATTTTACTCATTTGATTTGGATCTGCTTCAATAAGAACATATATTTTTTGCTTGTATTTTTTCTTGATTTTTAATACAGAATCAACTAATTTTTCTATATAGACGAGTCCGTCTTTTCCCGCTGCAAGCGCAATCTTGGGTTCGTACTTTTTTATATTTTTAGAAAGATTTTTGTAATCATCATTTTTTATATATGGAAGATTAGCTGTAATGACAAGTTCGTCGGAGTTATAAATATTTTTTTTATTTAAAAATTTTTCAAAATCATTTGCGACAAATTTTATTTTTTTGTTCAAGTTATATTTATTTGCGTTGCGTTTTGCGATTTTGATTGCTTTTAAAGAAATATCATTTGCGTAAGCGTTTTCTACAACATCATCTCCTTTTCTTTTTGCAAGCTCATTTAAAACGCTTATTATTATGCAACCCGAACCAGTTCCAATGTCAATTAGAGTGAAATCGCTATTTTCCCTCTGATAAGAGCCTGCTCCGAGCGATAGCCGAATGGGGGGGCTAAGGGGGTTTAAAATTTTCAAAACTTCTTCAACAATGAATTCTGTTTCAGGGCGGGGGATCAGAACATTTTCGTCAACATAAAAATCGTAGCCATAAAATTCTTTTCTATTTATTATATAAGCAACTGGCTTGTTTTTTAATCTTTGATTTATAAAACTATTAAATAATTTTTCTTCGTTTTTGTTTAATTCGTAATTATCATTTATATACAACCAGCTTTTGTCTAATTTTTTATATCTACTTCTATTTAACGCTTCCAATAACAAAACTTCCGCATCAAGGTCGGCGGAAGGAATGTTTTGTAATTTAAGTTTATTGGTGGAAATTTTGAGGGATTGGTGAATATTCATTATATTAGAATTTAGAATAATGAATTTTGAATTTAAACACTTTGCTGGTTTTATACAGATTAACAATAATTTTTGTTAATGGAATTTATCCTTTAGGATTTTATTTCTGTATTTACAGCGGTTTTTGAAACCCTGAAGGGTAAATTCCGGTTATTAGATGGTCTGACCTGTACAGTTCTGCATTTAGGTTCCACGGGGCTATCATTGCTATGAAATCGGCAAACTAAATTTATAATTCCCAATTCATTATTCCTGATTCATAATTCAATTTTTACCTTCTCTCCCTTTTCCTCGCCACTCTAATCCTCGCCAAAGACTTTTCTAACAACGCTGTCGCGTCCGCAAACGCGACATCAGACATCCTGTCTTTTTCTTTTAACAAATCTTTTGCTTTTTTCTTTGCTTCTTCCGCTTTTTGTTCATCAATTTCTTCCACTCGTTCGGCAATATCGGTCATGATAATAATACAATTTCCTCTGACTTCAATAAAGCCATTGCAAACAGCCATCGGAATTTCTTTTCCGTCGTTTTTGATAATCAATTCTCCGTGCTTCATCGTGCTAATCAGCGGAATATGATTTGCCATCACGGTTATTTCGCCGTCTTCCGTTGGCAAAGTGATCTGATCTGCTTTATCTTTATAGGCGATTTTTTCTGGGGTTATGATTTGGAGGTTTATTTTAGATGTTGACATAAGTTTAATTAATATAGTATTATTATTAAATAAAGATATTGAGGAGGAAAAATTTTGAAAGAAGAAATACAAACTATTTCTGTGCATGCAAGTTTAAAAAAAGAAAAAGGTGGAATACATCTATCTGCGATAGTTGATGATGGTTTTGAAACAAAAGAAGAAATATTTGCAGATATAGAGCATGTTATAAGACACTTTGGGACGGCTGGTTATAAACTTTCTACAATGCACTTTTTAAAAGTAAAAGAAAATTATTTTACTTCTGAAAATAAAAAAGGAAAGGATTTAGAAATAATCTATGAGCCTATAAATACCATGTTCATCTTTCAACGAGTCAGCAATAGCTGACTTATTTTTTATTAGTTAGGTTCGTTTATTGTAGTAAGTAGAGAATTCTGAAATAAATTCAGAATGATAATATTATGGAATGAAAAAAAGGAAATTAAATTTCAAAGTTCAGAAAAACAGTTTTTGAAAGAGCTGTTTTTTGTTTTATCTGTTGGTTTATTCGTTGGCTCCAGTCTCCTGACTGGAGCCTTTTGTGACTTTAGCAAACTTTTCCCCGATTTGCATAAGGCTCCACAGGGCTCCGCCACAATGGAGCCAGCTGGTAACAATACAGCAATACAGCAATATAATCCTATTTCCCAACTTCCTCAATACTCCCTTTCATATAAAAATCATTCTCATTTCTCTCATCATGCTTGCCTTCCAGAATTTCTTTAAATCCTTTTACAGTATCTGTTAAAGGCACATATTTTCCAGAAGTTCCGGTGAAAACTTCGGCGACGAAGAATGGCTGGGAGAGGAATCTTTGAATTTTTCTGGCGCGCGAAACGGTGAGCTTGTCTTCATCTGACAATTCTTCCATTCCCAGAATAGCGATAATATCTTGAAGACTTCTATATTTTTGAAGAACTTTTTGCACTTCTCGGGCAACTTTATAATGTTCTTCTCCGACTATATTTGGATCCAGAACGGTAGAAGTGGATTCAAGCGGATCAACTGCCGGATAAATTCCAAGTTCTACTAGAGACCTTGAAAGAACGACTGTAGAATCTAAATGAGAGAAAGTCGTAGCTGGAGCGGGGTCAGTCAAATCATCAGCCGGAACATATACTGCTTGCACGGAAGTGATAGACCCTTTGTCTGTTGAGGTAATCCTTTCTTGTAATTCTCCCATTTCTTGAGCAAGAGTCGGTTGATATCCAACAGCTGACGGCATTCGTCCAAGAAGCGCTGAAACCTCAGATCCAGCCTGAGTAAATCTAAAAATATTGTCAACAAACAGTAAAACATCTTTTTTCATCCCGTCTCTAAAATGTTCGGCCATAGTTAAGGCAGAAAGAGCAACCCTTTGCCTTGCTCCCGGAACCTCGTTCATTTGTCCAAATACCATAGCGGTTTTATCAAGAACTCCGCTATCTTTCATTTCGTGGTATAGATCATTCCCTTCTCTTGTTCTTTCTCCAACGCCGGCAAAAACGGAATAACCCCCGTGTTCTTTAGCAATGTTTCTTATAAGTTCCTGAATTAACACTGTTTTTCCAACGCCGGCGCCTCCAAATAGTCCGACTTTGCCTCCCTTTGTAAACGGAGCTATCAGGTCAACGACTTTTATTCCAGTTTCAAAAATTTCAGTCTTAGTTGATTGTTCCGTAAATTTCGGAGCATCTCTGTGAATTGGAAGCCTTTTTTTAGGAGTTTTTCCGCCTTCTATTTCGTCAATAGGATTGCCAAGCACATCATACATTCTGCCTAAAACTTCTTCTCCGACTGGAACTGAAATAGGGGATCCAGTATCTTCTGCTTCCGCTCCTCTTTGAAGTCCGTCTGTTGATCCCATAGAAACCGCTCGAACTCTGTTTGCTCCTAAATGCTGAACTGTCTCTAAAACAAGTTCTTTTCCGTTTGAAGTTTTTGTTTTAATTGCGTTATATAAAGCAGGGAGCTGGTCTTGAAATTCAATATCAACTACTGCGCCAATTATTTGTACAATTTTTCCTTGATTCATAATATTTATTTTAACATATTAACATTTAAACATTTTAACAATATTTCTGGAGTTCACTCTTTAAGAGTGTAAGCCTTCGACAAGCTCAGGATGACATTTACAGGTTAAAACCTGAACTCCAGAATTTATATTTTTCAAAAATTGGGGTTTGGAAAAATAAGAAATAGAATACTTTATTCTTCTATTTCTAAATTGCCGTCTTCCGAAACGATAAGTTTACCCATTTCTTTTATTTCTCCTGATTTAATTCCATAAACGATGTATGTTCCTAAGTTAATGTAAAAAGAATAGGGGCCGTATTTGAATTTCAAAGACTCTATTTCTTTTTCTGTTATTTCTATTTTTTTAATACTAATATTATCTAGTGGCGTTAGTGTTATCGGTAATATTATTAGTATTATTATGTCATGTTCCATTTTCAATCAATCCTCCATTTTTTTGAATCATTTTTTGTATTTTTCCAAAACTCAATCTCTAAATTTTCAATGTGCGTATTTAATCTAAAGTTATAAAGTTTATAAAGTAAAAAGTTATTAATTCACCAACTTTATGAACTTTATAACTTTATAAACTTTTAACTAATTCTCCTGCGCCGCCACTCCTGCTGAAATTTCACTTATTTCTTGAGTAATTTTTTGCTGTCTTGTATAATTATATAATAAATTCAAATCATCAAGCATTTCCAATGCGCTGTCAGTCGCGCTTTTCATCGCAACCATTCTGGCGCTATGTTCTGAAGCGTTTGATTCAAGAATAATGTGATAAGACTGTATTTCAATCAGATTAGGAAGCAGTTTGCATAAAACTTCACTAGGTGATGGTTCAAATTTATATTCCATGCCATTATTTTCGTTACCGTTTTCACCATTTTTAATGGCTAAATCATCTATTTCTTCTATTGTTTCTTCCAAACTTCTTCTGGTAACTGGTAAAATAGTTTTAGCTCTAGAATCTTGTTTTAAAGTAGAAATAAAGTTTGTGTAAACTGCAATTACTTTATCAAATTTTTTATCTCTAAAATCGTTAATCAGTAATTTTGAAATAGGAAGCGTTTCACGCAATTCCACTGAATCACCGATGCCGTTAAAAACTGCGATAACATCGTTTTTTGTTCTCTTAAAATAGTTTTCCGCCTTTTTTCCAATAGCGACAATACTAATTTTTCTGCCCTCGCTTTCATTTTTTCTGATTATTTGCAAAGCCTTTTTAATAACACCGCTATTCAACCCGCCGCACAATCCTTTATCGGAAGTAACAACAAAAAGACAGACATTTTTCTTTTCTCTATTTTCCAATAAAATATGTTTTCGCGGTTCAACTGATTCGCTGACATTTTCCAATAAACTTAAAGCAGCTTCCGCGTAAGGCCTAGCTAATAAAGCCGCCTCCTGACTTTTTTTCATTTTTGAAGCAGCAACCATTTCCATCGCTTTTGTTATTTGCGAGGTGTTTTTTGTTGACTGGATTTGTCTTCTAATTTGTTGTGTTGACTGCATAAATTCTATTGTTAAATTGCTCTATTGCTCTATTGTTACATTGTCAATTTATCGTTGGTAAACTTTATGAGCTAGTTGATTTTTTTTTGGGTAGTTTTTGCAGTTCTTTTAAAACATGACTATTCCGTTCTTCCGTGAGAAGTTTTTTATTTTAGCTAAGATTAAAATTGATTAGAGTTGACAATTTAACAATACAACAATAAAGCAATAGAATGATTTAATTCATTTTTTATAAAGACAGTATTATCATGCTGAGAATCTTTTCTTAAACTCTTCAATAATTTCCTTTAATTTTTTATCCGTTTCTTCCGAAATATCTTTTTCTTCGGCAATTTTATCAAGAATATCTTTATTTTTCTCTCTCAAGCGTTCAAGAAGTTCTTTTTCGAAATTCTTTACTTTTTCAATTTCAACATTATCCAAAAATCCGTTAATTGTAGCGAAAATAATAACAACCTGTTCTTCTGTTTCCATGGGAACATATTGATCTTGTTTCAAGACTTCGGTAAGTCTTTTTCCTCGCTCAATCCTTTGTTTTGTTTCTTTGTCAAGATCGCTTGAAAACTGAGCAAAGGCGGCTAATTCTCTGAATTGCGCAAGTTCAAGCCGCAGTTTTCCCGCAACTTTCTTCATTGCTTTTGTTTGAGCCGAAGATCCAACGCGCGAAACTGAAATACCTGGATTAACAGCAGGCCTTATTCCTTGATAAAATAAGTCTGTTTCAAGAAAGATTTGCCCGTCTGTGATTGAAATAACATTAGTTGGAATGTAGGCGCTAACATCTCCGGCCTGAGTTTCAATAATAGGCAGTGCGGTTAATGACCCTCCGCCATATTTCTCATCGCGTTTTGCCGCTCTTTCAAGAAGCCTGGAATGCAGATAGAAAATATCTCCAGGATAAGCTTCTCTTCCCGGCGGCCTTTTTAAAATAAGAGAAATTTGCCTATATGCCCATGCATGCTTGCTTAAATCGTCATATACGATCATTGCGTCTTTTCCTTGATCCATAAAATACTCGCCTATCGTGCATCCAGTGTAAGGAGCTATGTATGACATAGAAGCTGGATCGGAGGCTCCGGCAAGAACCACAATTGTATGTTCCATTGCTCCGCTTTCCTCAAGCTTGGCAACAATTTTCGCGACTTTAGATTCTTTTTGTCCGATAGCTACATATATGCATATAACATCTTTTCCTTTCTGGTTGATAATTGCATCAATAGCAATGGCAGTTTTTCCTGTTTGCCTGTCTCCAATTATTAATTCTCTTTGTCCTCTTCCGATTGGAATCATTGAGTCAATCGCCTTAATCCCTGTTTGAAGCGGGGCGTCAACTGATTTTCTTGTGATGACTCCCGGGGCAATTTTTTCTACAGGATAGAATTGATCAGTTTCAATTTCTTCTTTCCCGTCTATTGCCTGGCCTAAAGCATTAACAACTCTTCCAACCATTTGCTGTCCAACAGGAACTTCAAGGATTCTCCCCGTGCTTTTTACAGTATCTCCTTCTTTGATTTTGAGGTAATTGCCAAGAATCATGGCTCCTATGCTGTCTTCTTCCAGATTTAAAGCAACGCCAAAAATTTCATTTGGAAATTCAAGCAGCTCGCCGCTCATAACATCAGTCAGGCCGTTTAAAGCCGCGACTCCGTCGGCAATTTTTACTACTTTACCGATTTTTTCAACTTGAGTCTCTAATTTAGTCTGCGCTATTTGTTGTTTTAAAGTTTCTATAATGTGGCTGTTCATAATTTAAATTGTTAAATTGTTAAATTGTTAAATTGCTGTATTGCTATGCCACGCATAACAATTTAGCAATTTAACAATGCAACAATGTAATAGCATTCAAAAATTCACTAATCAAAACTTTACATCAAATTCTTCTTCAAATCTTCCAATTTCCTTTTAACACTTCCATCAATTAAGAGGCTATTATCTATTTTTATAACCATTCCTCCTATTAAAGACTTATCAATCTTTTCTTCAATTTCAATTTGTTTTTTGAATTTCTGAATGATCTTATTTAAAATTTCTGGATTTAATTTATTACTACTGGTGATTTCAATTCTGGAAATATTTCTTTGATTTCTGTGATGTTTATTATATTCATCTACTATTTTGTCTACTAGCGACAAATCGTTATTTTTTTTCAAAATATCAACAAAGTTTTTTATTCTTTTTTCAATCTCAAACCCATCAACATTTTTTGTTGTTTCATACAGGCTTATAGCGTATTGTTTTGGGGTTATTTTCATATAAACTACATTGTTAAATTGTTATATTGCTAAATTGTTAGGCAATAAAAGATTTATAGATGCGATGACAATTTGACAATTTGACAATGTAACAATTCAATTATATCTTTCTCAAAATATCATTCGCTATTTCTTTCTGCTCTTTTTCATTTAGATTATCTCCAATGATTTTTTTAGCGATTTGAATAGAAATATCTGCGATTTCTTTTCTTGCTTCTTTGACTGACTTTTCTTTTCCGGCTGTTATTTCTATTTTTGCATTTTCTACGATTTCCTGCGTTTTTACTCTGGTTTTTTCAATTGTTTCTTGTGATTTTCTTTCCGCGATTTCTTGCGCTTCTTTTATAATTTTCTGATGTTCTTCTTTTGCTTTTTTAATTTCAGCTAATTTAATTTCTTCAGTATTTTTCAACTTTTCTTCAATCTTTTTTGCTTGTTTAAGGCTTTTATCAATTTTTTCAGTTCTGTCATTGAGCATTTTCAAAACCGGCTTATAGGCGAGCCGTTGTAAGATTATAAGAAGCAAGACAAAATTAACTGCTTGAGCGATGATTAGTTTATAATCTAATCCTAATTTTGAAAATATTTCTGACATAGAAGTAAGTTAAAAGTTTATAAAGTTACAAAGTCAAAAGTAATCTTTGTTATTTCCGTATACGCGGAAATAATAGCGAACAAACATGTGAGCTCTAATGCTAATAATTTAATAAACACACTTCAAAAGAGAATTAATTCTCTTTTGACTGAATGATTATTAAACGAATTTAATAATCAAGGCAACGACCAATGCGTAAATCGCAATTGCTTCCGCAAAAGCGATTGCCAAGATCATCGCGCTCTGAATTTTTCCTGACGCTTCAGGATTTCTTCCCATAGCTTCCATAGCTTTTCCTCCCAACATTCCGATAGCGATTGCTGGTCCGATAGAGCCAACTCCAATAGCTAACGCTGCGGCAAGAAGCTGGACTGAATCTTTTTCTAATACCATATTTTTACTTAAGTTAATTAATTATAAATCATACTAACATACTAACATTTTAACATTCTAACAAGATTTTTACACCAGTAGTTCCACATTGAATGATTTTTGATGTTTCATTATGTTAATATGTTAGAATGTTAGTATGTTAATATGATCAATGCGCTGTAACTGCCATTTTTAGAAAAACGAGGGTTAGCATTGCAAACACAAGAGCTTGGATAAATCCTACAAAAAGTTCAAGTCCGAAAAATGGCAGAGGCGCTATAAATGGCGCGAGCGTCATTATTACGACCAAAAGGACTTCTCCAGCAAAAACATTTCCAAAAAGCCTGAATGAAAATGAAACCATTTTTGCCACTTCGCTTATAAGTTCCAGTATGCCTACAAAAAAAGTTATAGGCGAACTGAAATTTATAAATTTCTTGCCGTATTTAAAAATTCCCAGAGCTATAATTCCAAAGATCTGAGTTGCCAGAACTGAAACAATAGCCAGCGCGAGCGTTGTATTCAGATCGCTGTTTGCGGATCTAAGCAGGGGAACAAAAACAGCATGCCCATTTCCATGCATGCCCTCTTTCGCGGTTTCATAAAATCCTAACGATCCGAATCCCGGAACAAGACCCAGCCAGTTAGATAGGATTATAAAAATAAAAATTGTCGCGACTAACGGAAAAAATTGATAAGTCTGTTTTTTGTCTCCAGTAACGCTATCAACCATATTTAAAAGCGCTTCTATAATTGTTTCAAATAGATTTTGTATGCCGGTCGGGACCTCTTTCATGTCTCTTGTAGCAAAATACGCGATTATCACTAAAATTACAGTAGCTATCAGAGAGGCTATAAGAGTATTTGAAATTGGAATTCCAAGTATGTTTGTTATAATTTCCGGAGTGATTGAAACATGCATTCTTTGTCTGTTTAAAATTAAGATTAAAGTCTTCTACAACAGACCAATTCTAAACGATTTTTCAATAAATGTCAATAGTTTGAAATTTTTTAAGTTTGACATAATAAAATATTTATAATATTATAATTTAGTAATGTCGACTATCTTTTGCAAGATGGTCTGGAAGGCATTGCTAATAAAGAGTGTGAAGACCTATGTCAAAAGATCCAGGAATAAAAGCAGTGTCAGTAGTAGGGACGACTCCGGCCAGTCGAGTACGCGATATTGAACCATGATCGTTAGCTGGCGTGAGCGGAAACCAACCAGATCTTTTGTCTCCAGCAAGTAGGGAGACGCCTATTTCAAGGAGGAGATTAGTGATGTTCGAGAACTGAAATGCCTCCATGGACAAGGAGGCGAATAAATTGACCTTTTTCATAAGGTCGGGGCAGAAGTATTATGTCAAATGATATAATTACTATCTGTCCTTTTCTATTTGTAATAATCTTTACGATTTTTGCAGACAAAATTTTGTTATATATTAGTAGAGACGCAGCATTGCTGCGTCTCTACGCGTATTAAGAAAGGAATAAAATTTTTTTTGACTCAAATCACTTAATCATTGTATAATATAAGCATGAAATGAAATTTTATAATAATCTAAAAATATGCCTCAAAACGTAATAAATGAGCATACGGATGAAAATATAAAGAATTACTTGTCTGAAGAAAAGACGAATGATTTAAAGCAGCCAGATGATCTTAATTTTGGAAAAAATAATAAGAAAAATATTTTAAAAAACAAAAAAGCGATTTTAACGGTTGTATTGTTAATTATAATAGCTGTTTCATCGCTGTTTTATTTTACGCGTATGAAAGGAAAACAATCTTTTGATGAAACAAAAGTTAAAGTTAGCGTTGAGACTTTAAACAAAATAGCAAGCGGAGAGGAAATAGTTTTTGATATAAAATATGAAAATAATACCAGTGTTAGTTTGAGAAACGCAAGAATTAGTCTTTTTATTCCCGCGGAATTTTTATTCATATCAAGCGACAAGGAAGTCAAAACAGAGGAAACGGTGCTTACCTGGAATTTAGAAAATATTCCAGCCGGAGAGTCTGGAAATATAAAACTGTTTGGAAAAGTCACGGGAGAGCTGAATAAAGAATATAATTTTAATTCAAAGATCTCTTATACTCCTAAAAACTTTAATTATGAATTTGAATCAGCAGACGAGTATAGCAAAGCAGAAATAAAAATTACAGCAGTTCCCTTTGAACTGTCCATCCAGTTTCCAGAAGATATAATTAACGGAAGTGAAATTGAATATGCAATTAATTACAAGAATATAAGCGATAGGGAATTCAAGCTTATAAATATAAAAGCGCGATTGCCGGAAGAATTTGAATATAAATTTTCTGAGCCGGAACCTAGTGAAAAAAAAGACGGTTTGCTAAACTGGAGCATTGAGAATGTAGCTCCAAAATCAGAAGGAAAATTTATTATAAAAGGAAATATTGTCGCTAATGAAAACAAGGAAAAAGAAATTAAAGTTATGTTAAGCGCTTCTGAAAATAATATAGATATGTTTGAATATATAAATAAGATTGCCACAGTAAAAGTAAAGGAAATTCCAATAACGATAAAGCAGCTTGTTAATGGACTAGAGGAATATTATGCGACTAAGGGAGAAGAGCTGGAATATACGATAAAATTTAAAAATATAAGCGACGAAGCGATAAAAGGTCTTGTAGTGAACAGCGAGCTTGAAGGAGAAATTGATTTTAATTCGCTTGATATTGTTAACGGCTCTTATAATAAAAAATCAAACAAAATAACATGGAGCGCTTTTAATGTTCCAAAGCTAGCGTCTTTTGGCCCCGGAGAAGAGGAAGAAGTCAGCTTTAAAATAAAAGCTAAAGATTATATTGAAATTGAAAAATTAAAAGCCAAAAATTTTACGATTAATAATAAAACTACGATAAGCAGTTTTAATTTTAATTCTGGCTCTGTAAATATTGAAAAGATAATTGTTTCAAACGAAAGCGATACCAAATTTAGAGCTTCTTTATTTGTTCGAGTCAAGGGATATTTCAATGATGATGGCAGAATAGAAAATACGGGATTTATTCCTCCAGAAGCGGGCAAAGAAACAAATTATTTGATACATTGGAATCTGAGTAGTTTATTTAATGATATAAACGATGTTCGAATTGTTTCAATTTTGCCAGAAGGAGTAAGTTGGACAGGAAATTATATAAAATCAGATGGAAAAGTGTTACTAGGAGATCAAACAAACGGAGCGTTTACTCCCGAAGAAGAAACAGAAGAAAATAAATCTATAACTGAAAATAATGCCAATACTATTATGGAGATGAATGATAGTTTGGAAAATAATCAAAGCGGTGAAGATAATAGTAAAGAAAGAGAAAATCAGATAAAAGAAGAAAATTTCTTTTATAATACCAAAACAAGAGAAGTGATTTGGGAACTACCGAAGCTTGACGCTAATACGGGAATTACTTCTCCTGTTAAGGAAGTTGTGTTTCAAATTAGCATCAAGCCAAAAGATTATGATGTTGGAAAAATTATGAAAATTATGAACGAAGTGAAAGCTACCGGTTATGATGAGTTTGTAAATAAAGAAATCATTACTTTTGAAAGCGAACTTACAACTGAGCTTCCTGATGATTATAGTATTGGAATAAAAGAGGGGATTGTAATACTGGGATTAGAGAATGAGGAATAGAGCGCGATTAATTGTGTAAATTTTACTGTCATTGCGAGGAATGAAGTGAAGCGATAGCGTAACGGAATGACGAAGCAATCCCGCAACTAAACTCTTCGCGCGTAGTTACGGGCTTAATGAATTTATTATTTGAGCTTTGGATTTTATTTGGAATAATTTGAATTTTGCAATTTGGATTTAGATTATATGTCTTTCAAAATAATAAAAAAATCAAAAAGATCCAGCGTTCGGCTAGGAGAAATAAAAACAAAACACGGGATCATCAAGACCCCGTGTTTTATGCCGATTGCGACTTGCGGAAGCGTGAAATCATTGGATAGCATTGAGATGAAAAAAATCGGCGCGCGGATTATTCTTGGCAATACTTATCATCTATATTTGAGGCCGTCTGATAAGCTAATTAAAAAACTTGGCGGGCTTCATAGATTTATGAATTGGAGCGGTCCAATTCTAACAGATAGCGGGGGCTATCAGGTTTTTTCACTGGCAAAAATGAGGAAAATTTCCGAAGAAGGAGCGGAATTCAAATCTCATATTGACGGCTCTTCTCATTTACTAACTCCCGAAAAATCAATTGAGATTCAGCAGAATTTAGGAAGCGATATTATAATGGTTCTTGATGAATGCGCGCCGTATCCAGCGAGTAAAAAATATATTAAAGAGTCCTTAGAACTAACAACAAGATGGGCGGAGAGATGCAAGATATATTTTGACAAAAAAAATAAGGCACTTGGCAAAAATAAGTCATTATTATTTGGGATAGTTCAGGGCGGAATTTATAAAAATTTCAGAGAAGAATCGGCAAAACAGTTGGTTAAAATCGGCTTTAATGGATACGCGATTGGAGGAGTTTCAGTAGGGGAGTCAAGTAAAAAAATGTTTCAAGTTGTTGATTGGACAATTCCGTTTTTACCGGAAGATAAGCCCAGATATCTGATGGGAGTAGGAAAACCAGAAGAAATTGTCGACGCTGTCTCAAGGGGGATTGATATGTTTGATTGCGTTATTCCAACAAGAAACGCGCGGCATGGAACGATATATAAGTTTAAGTCTAAAAGTGAAAATTTCTCGCCTTGTCGGAATCTCCCGAAGGGAACTCCGACATCGTCGCGATTCTATGAAATCATTCATATCACAAATGAGAAATTTAAAAATGACAAAAAACCAATTGACAAAAATTGTGGATGCTTCACTTGTCAAAATTATTCCCGCGCGTATTTAAGGCATTTATTTGTTTCCGGCGAACTTCTCGCTCTGCGATTAGCAAGCATTCATAATATTTATTTTTATTTAGAGATGATGAAGAGGATTAGAAAGTCGGTGTAGTTTTTGGTGACGGGCATCCTCAAGGTGCCCATCACCTCTAAATAATTTAAACAACAAAAAAAACAGGCCTTGGTGCCGGTTTGAAGAATAAGTAGTAGGCTGACATAGTCATTTAAAGCTTGATATGCTACCTACAGACTTTTTCGCTGCTCCGTTAGCTCCCTAAAAGAAAGGGAGCGGTTTGTTAGAATTTTATTTTTTTAAAAATCATGCAGATCTCCTCGTTGGTATTCGGGCGGCAGGTGCCCAGTTAATTTTTGTTCAACACATGTGATTGAAATGGGGGTGTCGAATTTTTTGTAAATTTCCTCTTGGCGCCAAAATCTCTCTTGACTTTAGAACAGTTTACTTATTCTTTTTTCTCCGCCAATCCTTTAGGTCGAGAGAGCAAATAATATCTATTCTAGTTGAGAAAGAGATACAGAAAATGTTTCAAAATTCCAATCATCTTATCTTAAATTTTTGACCAGCGGTCTCGTCATGGCGCTATTTTCGGGTAAAACGATCTTCCCGAACTAGTAGCCAACAAAGCTCCCACCGATCTTAGTATGTCCCACTATTACAAATTTCTTCTTTACTAATCTTTTCTTCGTCCCTCATATTCCGAGGGGACAGCGGGAATACCTTTCTTCTGGAGCGTACATGGAGTCGCCATTCATTCTTACTTTCATTACATGCAACTTGGCGCAGTCCATCGCTCCTCATGACCGGCAAACTTCTCGGGCAGTTCTGGATAACCAGAATGTGTACGCCTCGAGATCGAGCAGGTCTTTCCGCTTCAGAGCGGGAATTTTTTCTTGTCTTTTTTGAGGTCCCTTGTTCCTAGCAAACAAAGCCGAAACGGACCTTACCCTTTTCAAAGGGCGATTTTCAAATCATTTTCACCTCTCTGCAACAACTTTTTCAAATTGTTGCTAATCAAATGCCGGGATCTTGGGTACCAGTTATCTTCGGTGTAGCTGGAATGCGGGGCCTGAGTGGCTTACAAAGGTATCATATTTTTCTTTTCCGACTTCTGCTATTTCCGATTTCATGCTTCTTCTCACTACTCCTTGATCTACTGCATTTTGTGCAGTTGCATACAGCTCATGGTGCATTGCATAGATTCTTTATTTTTGAAGTCTCATTTTAATCAAATATCAAAATTCAACTTCACGAAACACTATATCACACTGAGAAAATTTGTCAACCCCATAAATCATTTTAACATATTAACATTTAAACATATAAACAAGCAGAAAATATACGGAGTTTATCTTGATGGATATCAGGATCTGTTCAACACTACTGAAGACAAAACTACTTATACACTTTACATAAAACACAGAAGTATTAAAATAAAATTATATTGCTCTATTGTTAAATTGTTCTATTGTTACATATGCATAGCACAATTCAACAATTCAACAATTCAACAATTCAACAATTCAACAATTCAACAATTCAACAATTCAACAATTCAACAATTCAACAATTCAACAATTCAACAATCTAACAATTTAATTCCATGCTTGAACTAACAACAATATTTGAAATAGTAGGAGGGCTTGCCATTCTTCTTTATGGGATTCATCTTTTGGGTGTTAGTTTACAAAAAATCATGGGGTTTAAGCTGGAAGAAACGCTTAGAAAAACGAATGATAATCCAATAAAGGGATTAGCGATTGGTACGGGAATAACAGCCGTAATTCAAAGCAGCAGCACTACAATTACAATGCTTATCGGATTTATGAGTGCTGGTCTTTTGGGTTATAGCGGAGCTGTTTCCGCTATGCTTGGCGCTAATATTGGAAGCACAATAACAACTCAGCTTGCTTCTTTTCAGATAGGAATTTATGCTTTGCCGATTTTAACGGTCGGAGTCTTCATTCACATTTTTGCTGTCCGTAAAATAAAAAAGAATATTGGGGAAGCTATTATCGGATTCAGTTTTTTATTCCTGGGAATGTATTTTGTTTTTAACGGAATGCAATCTGTTTCCCATAATCAAATAGCTATTGATTTTATCAATCAGTTTAGTTCTGTCAAAATTGCTTATATATTTATTTTAGCTTTTCTTACATTATTACTGCAAAGCAGCAGCGCGACTTCCGTTATTATTGTCGCGCTTGGAGCAACGCAAATTGTGGATCTCAGCACGGCTCTTTTTATGATCTTGGGCGTAAATCTTGGTTCAAGCTTGAAAGTTATTTATATGGGTCTCAAGCGAAAAGGTTTTTTGACCAGCATTGCTATTATGCATTTGTTATTTAATATATTCGGAATTATATTTTTCTTATTGTTTTTCAAATACTTTGATTATTTAGCAAGCATTACCTCAGATGACATGGGAAGGCAAATAGCAAATGGGCATACGCTGTATAATATTATAACCGCTTTAATATTTCTTCCGTTTATTCCTTTTATAGCAAAATTTATAAACAAACATACTCCGGAGATTAAGACTGAAGAGTCCAAGCTTTCCTATTTGAGTAGAAAATTACTTTATACTCCCTCTGTTGCTCTTGGACAAGCTAATCGTGCTGTTGTGGATATGGCAAAAACTGTAAATGAAATGTTAGAAGTATCAAAATTAATATTTTTTGAAAATAAAACTGATTTGCTTAAAAAAGTTGAAGAATACGAGAAAGAAATGGACGAAATGACAGGAAAAATCTCAGAATATCTAGCACAGATTTCACAGCAAAATCTTAATAAAAAAGATCTAATGAAGCTTTATAGCTTGATGCACATTACAACTGATTTAGAGCATCTTTCTGATCATGTTTTAACCGTTTCTGAATTGTTCGTTGATATAAAAGAAGACAGAATGGAATTTTCCGAGAAAGCGATCCGAGAACTCACTGCGATATTCGGTAAATTAAAAATTATGCAAAATCTTGTTATAAAATCTTTAGAAGAAGATAATTTAAAGCTTGCTTATGAAATTATAAAGCATGAAAATAAAGTAGATGAAATAGTAAAAAAATCTCATAGCAATCATTTAGAGAGAATGAATAAAGGAATATGTTCTTTAGAGAAAGGAAAATATTTTACTGAGATTTTGACAAATTTAGAAAGAATTGGAGATCATTCTGATAATATAGCTTACGCGGTTGTTGATAGATTTAAGTATAAATAGATATACGTACTAACATTCTAACATACTAACATTCTAACATCCATAAACTTTTATTAACGTGTTAAAGCGAGGAAGTTCTAATGTTAAAATGTTTATATGTTAAAATGTTAAAATGATTACATGCTTGGAAATTGGATAGATCTCATAATAATATTTTTTTTAATTATTCATTTTGCTGATGGGATTAAAAGAGGCTTTTATTCCATTGTAGTTAATATGGGAAGTTTTTTATTTTCCTTGTTTATTGCTTTTTTAACTTACAGCTATACTGCTTCTTTTTTTACGAAAAATTTTGCGATAGAAACGGCATACGCTAATATTATGGGATTTTTTCTTAATATGTTTATTATTAAATTTATACTTTTGGTGGCTTCTCGCAAAGCGCTTCCAGATTCGCTGTTTATAATTAATAAATCAATAAAGAGAAGAATCGCAAGCGGATTTGCCTCATTTTCTTATAGCGCGGTTGTTGTTTTTCTGCTGATGTCCATAACTTTCGCGTTTTCTCTTCCATACTTTTTAAAAAATGAATTTAATTCTTCAACCTTCGGCGATTTTGTCGCGGGAGATCCGATAAAAATAAATAATTGCCTGCATAATATATTTGGAGACGCGCTTAGCGTAACAATGGATAAGCTGGATTTTTTAACAGTGGAAACTGGAGACGAGAAGAGAATAGATCTTGGTTTTACGGTTTCTGATCTTAGCATCAATGAAAAATTAGAAAATGATATGCTGGAACTGATTAACAAAGAAAGAGTTTTGTTTGGGCGTAAAGCTCTTGTTGCGGATGAAATAGCTAGAGAGACAGCAAGAAAACACGGGATAGATATGTTTAACAAAGGATATTTTTCGCATATAAATCTTGAAGAAAAAGGTCCTTCTGATCGTATGAAAGAAGGCGGTGTTGAATTTAATTTTTCAGGCGAAAATCTTGCCCTTTCCAAAGACCTAGCTTCCGCGCATCAAGGGCTTATGAACAGTTCGGGACATAAAAAAAATATTCTTCATCCTTTTTTTCATAGAGTAGGTATTGGCGTAATTGATGGAGGAGAATATGGAATGATCTTTATCCAGAATTTCGCGGATTAGGATTAGCTTTTTAGGTCGTAGCTTTTTAGCTTCTTAGGTTTTTAAATAAAAAAGAGCAGTCAAATTATTATTATAAATAAACCTATGAAAAAACATTCATCAAGAAAATGCGCAAAAGGAAAAACCGGATTTAGAACGCCGAGTGTTTTTAAAATTTCCGCCGATAAGAAAAACAAGTCTTGTAAAGCAAAAAATAAAGTAAAGAAATAATAAAAATATCTTTATTCTGTCATCTCGAAATGAGCAGAGCGATTGAGAGATCTATAAACTAAACAAGTCTCATCTGAACTTTTCTTGTTTCTGGTATAGTATAGTTCACGGATTTCTCACCCTATCGGGATTCGAAATGACAACTAAAAAAATATTCTTCTACATTCTTATAATATAAACAATGCACAGGTAATAATAGATACAACAACAATAAAGCAATAAAGCAATTTAACAATTTAGTATAATTTATAATAATCATTAACTTAAAAGCGTATGAAAACACTAAAAATTGGAATTACCGGTATCTCTTTGCTAATGCTGGTAATTTTTGCTCTTCCGTGCGTAGCGCAAAATGTTTCTGAGAAAAAGAATATAGAACCAGCAAAAGAAAAAAATGAAGAACCAGTACAAAATCAGGGAGAAGACCAGAAGATTCAAAATCAGATAAATCAGAATCAAGAAAGCCAAGGAGAGCAAAGACGCAGTCGCGTAGCTACTATGGTTCAAGAAATGTTGGCAGTCGCGAATAGAAATTCCAGTATCGGACAGCAGATTAGAACAATCGCCCAAAATCAAAATCAAGAGCAAGAGGAAATAGAAAATGCCTTAGAAGTTACAAAGAAAAGAAGCGGGATCGTTAAATTTTTTATAGGTCCAAATTACAAAGAGCTTAAAAAAGTGGAAGATCGTACAGAAAACCACAAAAATCGTCTAGAAGAACTTAAAGGGTTGCGTGCGCAATTAGAAAACAGCGCTGACGCGGAAGTTTTAACTCAACAAATTCAAATTATGGAACAAATCGGAGCAGAGCTGGAAAATGAAGTAAATCAAGAAAAACAAGGCATTAGCTTATTCGGCTGGCTGTTCAGGTGGATGGCAAAGAAATAGAGATAGATCATCTTTTCTAAATTTTAGACTGTGATATTACAAAAAGTAGAAACGCAGCATTGCTGCGTTTCTTGATTTCTATTGACAGAAAGGCAGTTTATGATAGGATGTTACTATTGTAAGCAGAGTTGCTTGTAGTAGGAATAAAAAATAACTTTAAACTTTAAACTTTTTAACTTTTTCAGCCTATGGCTGATCCGCCTTGGGCGGAAACTTTATAACTAACAAAAAACCTATGCCCAGACAACACCCAATTGATAAATTCCGCAATATTGGAATTATTGCGCACATAGACGCTGGAAAAACAACAGTTTCCGAGCGAATTTTGTTTTACACCGGAATTAGCCATAAAATCGGCGAGGTTCATAATGGAGAAGCTACTATGGACTGGATGGAACAGGAACAGGAAAGAGGAATAACGATTACATCCGCCGCAACCACTTGTTTCTGGAAAGAACATCAAATAAATATTATAGATACTCCGGGACACGTTGATTTTACCGCGGAAGTTGAAAGAAGTTTAAGGGTTCTTGATGGCGGAGTCGTTGTTTTTGACGGAGTAGCCGGAGTTGAATCTCAAAGTGAGACTGTTTGGCATCAAGCTGACAAATACAATGTTCCAAGAATTTGCTTTATAAACAAAATGGACAGAACGGGAGCCGATTTTTATAAAGGATTTGATTCTATTATTGAAAGATTAAACAAGAACGCGGTTGCTATCCAGCTTCCAATCGGAGCGGAAGAAAATTTTGAAGGAGTGATAGATCTGATAAATAGAAAAGCGTATTATTTTGACGGAGTTCACGGAGAAACCGTAGTTGAAAAGGAAATGCCGGAAGAAATGAAAGAAAAAGTTGAAAACTGGAGAGCTGAAATGGTTGAAAAAATTGTTGAGCATGATGATAAACTGATGGAAAAATATCTTGCAAGCGAGGAAATTACGGAAGAAGAGCTGGAAGAAGGAATAAGAAACGCCACAATTGATAATAAAATTTTTCCGGTTATGACAGGAACGGCTTTGAAAAATAAAGGAGTCCAGCTTATTCTTGACGCTATTATAAAATATCTCCCTTCGCCAGTTGACATTCCTCCTATTACGGGAATTAATATAAAAACTGAAGAAGAAGATCAAAGAAAGGCGGATGATAATGAGCCTCTTTCAATCTTAGCTTTCAAGGTCGCGACTGATCCTTTTGTCGGACAATTAACATTTTTTAGGGTATATTCAGGATTTCTTAAGGCAGGTTCTTATGTTCTAAATTCAACTACAGGCAAAAAGGAAAGAATCGGAAGAATCCTCAGAATGCATGCTAATCACAGGGAAGAAGTTAATGAAATTTTTGCGGGAGATATTGCGGCTACTGTCGGCCTAAAAGATACTACAACCGGAAACACTTTGTGCGATGAAAAAAATCCAATCATATTGGAAAAAATTACTTTCCCGGAGCCGGTTATTTCAATCGCTGTTGAGCCTAAAACGAAAGCCGATCAGGAAAAAATGGGAATGGCTCTTAAAAAACTTTCCGATGAAGATCCGACTTTCAGAGTTCATACTGACGAGGAAACGGGGCAAACTATTCTTTCAGGAATGGGAGAGCTTCATTTGGAAGTTTTAATTGACAGAATGCTGCGTGAAATGAAAGTTGAAGCAACTATCGGAAAGCCGAGAGTCGCTTATAGGGAAACGATAAAAGATACTGCTCAAGCTGAAGGCAAATATATCAGGCAGTCCGGAGGACGCGGACAATATGGGCATGTATGGATTAGAATTGAACCGCTTGAAAGAGGAGCTGGTTTTGAGTTTGTTGACGAGATTAAAGGAGGAGTAGTCCCTCAGGAATATATAAAACCAACCCAGAAGGGTATTGAAGAAGTTCTTACGAAGGGAGTTATTTCCGGCCATCCGGTTATAGACGTCAAAGCAACTTTGTATGATGGTTCTTATCACGAAGTTGATTCATCTGAATCAGCTTTCAAGATCGCCGGTTCAATCGCTTTTCAAGCAGCTTTTAAAAACGCAAAACCCGTTATTCTTGAGCCAATTATGAAGGTTGAAGCCATAACCCCCGAACAATTTATGGGCGATGTCGTAGGCGATCTAAGTTCAAAACGCGGACAAATTGAAAATATGGGGGAAAGAGGGCAGTCAAAAATCGTTGACGCGTTGGTCCCGCTTTCTTCAATGTTTGGCTATGCCACGCAGATCAGATCAATGACGCAAGGCCGCGGGAATTACAGCATGGAATTTGATCATTATCAGGAAGTTCCAAAAAATGTCGCGGATGAGATTATTGGAGAAAGCGATAAAAAATAAAATTTTAGTTTAATGAATATTGATAAAAGTATACTAATCTGGTATACTTTTATTGTATATTATTTTGAATTACAAAACTCTTATTGATTCGTTTGTTTAGTGTGAATATTAGTTTAATTAGTGTTTATTATAGGAGACACTAATAAAACTAATATTTACGCGAAGATAACTAAAAATAGAATTTCGTAATCCAAGGATATTAGCTTCTTAGTTTCTTAGGATTTATTTTTATGAAACGGCATAAAGTTTGGTATAAAAGAGAACTTTTCAAAAATCATTTCAAGTCATACAAGGATTGGGACGATTTTAATCCTCCTTCCGGAGAAAAGCATTCTGACAGATATAAATCAGAAGCTTTACAGTGCAAGAATCCTGAATGTCCAAGAGAGGGGATGCTTATCAGCGAGCATGAAGCGTTTTATTATTTTGCCAGCCGATCTTTCACAAAAAAAGTAAAATTAAAAATAACCAATATAATAAAGAAAGAAGAAAAATACAATGAAGCCAGTATCTATATCTGCCCGTTTTGCAAAGGAAAAGATGTGAGAGAAGCGTAATTAGCTTTTGTAGGTTTTTAGTTTCTTAAGTTCTTAAAAATATAGCTGTAGAGACGCAGCAGTGCTGCGTTTCTACGAGCGCGTAGTTTTAGTATATAAAATAATAAAGCGATATTTTATAATGTCGTTCTATATGAAAGTAGAGACGAGGCAGTGCCTCGTTCCTACAGATAGCAGTAATAATTTCTAAATAAATAACAATAAAGCGGGCAAAATTATTGCCTCGCGCTTCAAAGGTCGAAATTCTTAATTATTAATTAAAAAAGGAAAAAAATATATGATAAAATTAAAATATCTAAAAAAATTATTCGCCTTTGTTTTGATATTTATATTTATTGTCAGTTTAGTTCCAATCAAAACATTTAATGCAATTGCTACTGAATCTGATAATACATTAGTAAATACTACTACAGAAGACAGTACAGGCGATGATTTATTGGGAGATACATTAGATGATGATTCTGATGTTATCACTGAGGATTTAGATGAATCTGCAATGGTTCATTTTACAATGAGAGTTAGATGGGGAAATGTGATTGAAGAATCATTAGATATTGAAGAAGAAAATTTTGATGGTGAAATAAGTGTTTCTGGTAACGCGAGAGTAAGTCTTGAAAGGACTTTGCTTTTTGAAAAACATAGTAATATTGCGGATGATATAATTTCAAAGAAAAATCCTGTGTTGTGGAAATCTTTAATATATAGTCATTGGGATGGTGTTTTAGTAACTGTTTCTTCACCTTCAAATGAAAATGTTACTATTAGCGCGGGAAATGAATCAATAACTAAGTCGGCAAAAGAGTTTTATGATTCAAGCGAACCAATAATTGTTGATGAAGATGAAGATGGAAAAGAAATTGTAATCAAAACTTATCCAGCTTCAAAGCATCCAAGCATATTTTTGAAAGTATTTTGGGGTA
>JAGLXN010000069.1 GCA_023132875.1 Candidatus Parcubacteria bacterium | reverse complement strand
GAAAAGAAATTAAAAAGATTATATTTGTGAAAGGGAAATTGGCTAATATTGTGATATAATTATAAATTGATATTATTGAAGTTTTTAGGACAGATTTATATGAAATAATAATTTTCTTTATATAAAAAAATAAATCGAGGTTATTTCCTCGATTTTTTTAATGCTTCATTTAATTTTTCAGCGCATTCAGGACATTCCTTTATGTGCTTTTCTAACGCACTAGAACTTAAAGGATGTAGTACATATCCTTCATTAACTTTCTTAATAATTGCTACTGCTTGCGAGCAATCAAACACTAATACATTATTGCTCTTTCCCATTTTTACCTCCATTTTCATTTAGATTAATATTTTATCACATTAATTAGCTTTGTCAACACTAAGCTTCAAAAACCCTCTCTTTTAACTGTAGTATAAACGCGTCTTTCAAGTGTTTATGAACTTGACCATTTTCACCTAACAGATTCACTTCTTCCACCTTTCTCTTTGATTTTCTGTAAACCGCTTTTCCGTAAGGAACCATAATAAATAAACCTTCTTTATATTTTTTTAAAGCTTTCTTCTTAAATATTTTTAAATCTTCAATTGTTTTCTCTTCAACAGCAGAAGGAACTTTTATATCACGTGACAATTTCAATTCATTACTAGAAATCTCTGTAGCTCTAGTTATTATATTATCAAGTAAAAATCTTCCAGTATAAGACGTATTTTTATGCGCTTTAGCTTGGCATGGCATTGTCTCAGTCAAACCATTAGAATATTCAACATCAACAAAAAAATCAATATTTTCATCAACATCTTCTTTAGAAGTTGACGACCTTACACTAACTTTTTTTATATTTAGTTCTTCAGAAATTTCATTTATACCATTCATTAGATCTTCAGCTGCTACCTGACCTAATATTCCTTTTTTTCCATCATCAAAACCATAACCACTTTCACTTAATCCGTTAATAGAATCTTTATAAAAAATTTCAAAATCTTTATATGCTTTTTCTAAATCCTTCCAAAACAAATGAATCTTATTTAACTTATCTTTTTTCTTTATGCTTGAATCATTATTAATTGATATAATGTGTTCTGCAATTAAGTCCATCCATTCTGAATCTTCTATTGCGTAGTTCCTTAAGAGACTACGCTTTTCATTACCGTTACTCATTTTAACTCTTTCAATATTTCTAATTATATTTAGCCTTAACCCTATCATTGATTCAAGCAGCGCGCAATCTTCTTCATTCTCAATTCCAATTTTTTGAGATATCTCCTTTTTTATGGAATCAAAATTTTCGATATTTATTTCTGGTATCTCTCTTAACTCTGAATTTATTTTATCACCTATTCTTACACTGCTATCATTCTCAATAGTTAGTCTATCACTATTAATCGGCTGAATAGGCTGTATTTCAGGATTAAATTCATTAAAACCAAAATTTTTATTCATATATTTTATTTAAAAGTATTTATGCGCTGATTTGACGCACTCGACAATCAGCTTCGCGCACTGTTCTAAATCTTTTAAATCTAAAACTTCAACCGGGGAATGGATATATCTCGCCGCCACGCATATTCCTCCGGAAGGAATTCCTTGTTTGGTCATATTGATAATCGCAGCATCGGTCATTCCGCCTTCTGTCACGCTAAGCTGATATGGAATTTTTCCTTTCTTTGACGAATCTTTCATCCAATCAAGAACCGATTCGGCAACAACAATTCCTACTCCTTCCGCGTCGCTGACAGTTATGGAAGGGCCTTTGCCGATCTCAAGTGATGAATGTTTTTTTTCTACTCCGGGATGATCTCCAGGGATATTAACATCGGTCGCGATTGCCACATCGGGATTTAAGCTGTAGGCGGAAGTTCTTGCTCCCTTTAATCCTACTTCTTCCTGAACAGTACCAACAAAATAAATTTTTGCTTTTGCTTTGCTTTTGCTTAAAATTCTTGCCGCTTCAATCATCATTACAAGCCCAGCGCGATTATCAAACGCCTTGCCTGTTACCATATTATTAGACAGCGATTCAAATTTTCTATCTAATGTGACAGTATCTCCCACTTGAATGCCAATTTTCTCAGCGTCTTTTTTATTTTTTGCTCCGATATCAATATACATCTCTCCTATCTCAATGATTTTTTTCATTTCTTCCGCTTTCATTATATGCGGAGGCTTGGAACCAACAACTCCGATAGTATGCTTATCTTTAGAATGAATTATAACTCTTTGATTAAGTAAAGTCTGATCAAACCACCCGCCAGATTTGGCAAAATAGATAAAGCCGTTGTCATCTATATACTTTACCATAAATCCAATTTCATCCATATGCGCCGCAATCATCACGGAAGGACCCTCGCCATTTTTTGTCGCAATCAAATTTCCGAGTTTATCGGTTTTTATCTCATCAACATAAGGTTTTATCTCTTTTTCAAGAATAGTCCTAATCTCTTTTTCGTGCCCTGAAATCCCATGCGCATTGGAAAGTTTTTCTAAAAGATTTTTTATTTCCTCTAAATTTTTAGTTTTCTGTTTTTTCTGAATTACTTTTTTTGTCATAATTTTTCTGTTAACTTTTTAATTATTTAATCTCCAAAAATTTTGGAAATTTGGTCAGATTTTTACATCCGCTTTTAGTTACTACCACCAAATCCTCAATTCTTACCCCGCCAATTTCGGGATAATATAGTCCGGGTTCAACTGTAACAACATTGCTAATTTTTAATGGTTTTTTATTCCCAAGACTGATATTTGGCAATTCATGAATGTCAAGTCCGACTCCATGTCCTGTTCCGTGAAAAAATCCCTGAATTTTCCCATCTTTTTCTCCAGTTTTAAATCTCTTGTTTTCAAAATAATCTTGGACTTTTTTATGTATTAAATCTGCTCTAACCCCTGCTTTAATTTTACCTAAAGCCAGCTTTTGCGCTCCAAGAACAGCATCATACATTTTTTTCATTTCTGGAGAAGCTTTGCCTTTTACAATAGTTCTTGTCATATCCGAAAAATATTTTGTTGTTTTTGATCTTGGAAAAATATCAATCACAATTAACTGATTAGCAAATAGCGGTCCCGTCCCAAAATTATGAGGATCAGAACTGTCTTTTCCGCAAGACACAATATCAAATTCAGAGAAACAGCCGCCTTTTAGAAATTCTACATCTATAACTTCCTTGATAAATTCAGAAGTTAAAATTTTATTTTGGTAACTAAGCTTTTTATCTTTTCTTATTTTTGATTTTCCGATTATATTAATTGCTACCTGAAGCGTCCTCTCGTTTACTCCTTGAACTTCTGTTATTTTCTTAATTTCATTTTTATTTTTGAATTCCCTCTTTTTAAAAAAAGGTTCAACCACTTCAATTTTAATTTTATTATCCATTAAAATCTTGGCATATTTCATTTTAAAATTCCCGGGAACTGTGACTTTCTTAATTCTATTATCTTTCAAGATATTAATCAATATTTTACCAAAAGTATCTCTATTGATTCCTTTTATATATTTTGAATAATTTACAACACTATCAACTTTTGCCTCTTTTTTTGCCCTATTATATTCCAAATCATCAATATAAATTGTTTTTCTGCCGTTTTTCTCCAAATAAACAAAATCATCCGGTATTAAAATTCCAGCCGCATAAAACATATTTGAATCTTTTTCGCTGTCCGCGATGATTAGTTTTGGGGTCATAGGTTAGGTTTTTAGATTGTAGGTTTTTAGATTCTATGTTGACATGTTATCTCGAAATGGCAGAAAAAAGCTTGTCATCCTGAGCAAGTGATAGCGAGATGAATGATCTCGTGAGAAATTTCGTATAATTGTATATTGCAGTTTTGTATGTATAGTAACGGGATTCTTCGTCGTAACCTCCTCAGAATGACAGTTTTTATTCCAAGAATCTAAAAAACTCTCTTCAACCACTCCACTAGCTTCACTATCTTCACCCTGTCCTGCTTCATCGTATCTCTGTCCCGTATCGTAACCGCCTCATCTTCTAAACTCTCAAAATCAACTGTCACGCAATATGGCGTGCCGATTTCGT
>JAGLXN010000068.1 GCA_023132875.1 Candidatus Parcubacteria bacterium | reverse complement strand
GCGTCCATTGAACCTTCGCTTGCTCCCGCTCCGACAAGAGTATGGAGTTCATCAATAAAAAGTATAATTTTTCCGGAAGATTGCTCGATCTCCTTGAGAACCGCTTTAAGCCTTTCTTCAAACTCGCCTCTGAATTTTGTTCCAGCTATCAGAGAACCGAGATCAAGAGAAACAAGATCTTTATTTTTTAAAGTTTCCGGCACATCTCCCGCTACTATTCTCTGAGCAAGCCCTTCAACAATTGCCGTTTTTCCCGTTCCAGCCTCGCCTATGAGAACAGGGTTGTTTTTTGTTCTTCTTGAGATGACCTGCATCACTCTTCTGATTTCTTCATCTCTTCCGATTACAGGATCAAGCTTTTCCTCTTTCGCCAGTTTTGTGAGATTTTGCGCGTATTTTTCAAGAACTTGGAATTTGCTTTCCGGCTCCGTATCAGTTACTCTCTGTGATCCTCGCACTTCCGCAAGAACCTTCAAAATATTTTCATAAGTTACATCAAATTTGTTGAGTAAATCTTTCGCAGAGCCGCCTATTTCTGTCATTGAAAGAAGAATATGCTCCGTGCTTATGAAATCATCTTTTAGCTTATTTGCCTCTTTTTCTGAATTTTCAAGAACTTGTCCGAGATATGGAGTCAGATATACTTGTCCTGCCGCTTGGGAAGATGCTTGAATTTTTGGAATTTTTTTTATTTCCGCGTCAATTTCAGCTTCAAGAAAATTTATTTGAACGCTAAGTTTATTTAAAACAGACAAAACAACCCCGCCTTCTTGTTTTATAAGAGCAAAAAGAAGATGCGAGGCATCAATTTGCTGTTGGTTATAATCAGAGGCAATTATTTGCGCGGAAGCAATCGCCTCCTGTGATTTGGTCGTGAATTTGTTTGGATTTATCATAAAATTAAATTGTTACATTGTTGAATTGCTAAATTGTTACATTGCCTGTTGGCTCCACTTTCCTGAGTGGAGTTTATTGTGATTTCAAAAAAATATCCAAAGCAAATTAAATATCCGTAAAAAAACAATTTAACAATACAGCAATAATCTATTCATATTTTATCTTTTCTGAGTAAAAAAGTCAAAAAAAAGAAGGGCACGATATTATAATATTTTGCCCCAAAAATTAATTTTCTTCTATTTCTTCTTCTTCTTCTCCTCCTCCTCCTCCTATCTCTACCTCTATTTCTATAAAGTCATCTTCTTTCATATGCCTGGTAAACATTGAAAGCCAGAGCCCATGTCTGCTAAGCAACAGTTCAGCCTGGTTCGGATATGCCGATTTAGTCATATCACAAGGATTAGAATGCTCATCGGATCCTACCGTATCGCCGAGACATATCTGAATCTTACCATTTTTTCTGATATGGAGCATAGTATTCATTATATGACCTATATCGCAGTCATCAAATGGCGTAGCGGTTATGTATTTGAAATTAAATCTCTTATTCTCCATAGAATTACCCTCCCGATAATCTCTATTCTAATTATCAATAAAACTAAGAATTTGTCAATGCCAATGTGTATTTATGAAGTAAATAAAAACTAGGCATAATTATTTGATAAATTAATTTTTAATCCAAAAACAAAAGGCTCCAGTCAGGCCTGTCCGCCTTGGGCGGGAGACTGGAGCCAACAGAAAGCCAGTAAATAAATGATGGAATATTTATCTAATTGCACGAAGCGCTGTCTCCGCCCTTAGTTGTGCCAAATCCAAATCCGGGAGATGGTGTGTCTGATGAAAGTTCCGCGGAGCATTCTTCCGGCGGATTATCAAATCCGGAACAAATTGTGGCAAGCAAGCTGGCTGAATCTCTGCCAGATTTTGCGGTTGTTCCGTTTATAACTAATGTTGGAGAACCTCCTACGCTATATTTATCAACATCTTCTTTATAAATGTTAAATGTAGGAAAGTTTCCCTTCCATGTGTTTTTATCGCCAAAATTTTCTGTTATCTTGTATTCCTTATCAGTAGCTGAAACACAAGCATTTAATTTAGAAATATTTATCTTACTTTTCTTTACGCACTCATCTGATTTGTCAGCCTCAAGAAAACATTGCAAGTAGCCGGTAAATTTACTTGGTTCTTCTGTTTTAATGCAATATTGTCTTAGTTGTTCATCCAGTTCTTTTTTGCTGTGCATAGCATAGTCGCAAAATTTTAATTCAAAGTCAATTTTATCTCCTAAAGTTTCAAGAACAGACAGAATTCCTTTTTCAATCTGTGTTCCATAAGGGCAATGGCTCATCACAAACAGCTCAACGACTGGCTTGTCGTTTTTAGCCACTTCCTGATTTTGAGGAGTTTCATTATTTGTTGCTTGGTTTTCTTTTGTTATTTCTTCAATATTCATTGCTCGATCAAAGAAAAGTTTTCCGTCCTTGGTTACATAGGTTTCAACGTCTTGTCCGTTTGAAGTGGCTACGACAATTTTATAAAGCCCGCTTTCTTCAAAGGCTTCTTTTATAGTAATTTTATCATCGCTTTTAATAAGAACTTCGTTGATAAAACTTTCAATTTTAGTTTTAGCCTCTTCTAAACCAAGAGTCATGTCAATTTCTTCATTCTTTTTTAAATTAGGAGCAAGAACAAATGATACTAATACTGCAGTTATTATTCCCATTACGAGAAAACCAAACCCAAATCCTAAGGGAAAATTTTTGCTTTTACAGAAGCTACTTTTCTTTTTTAAATCAGCGCTTATTTTTTCTTCTGCACCTTTTTTTATTTCCATGTTTTTTTATTGTTAGATGTTAATTATATAATTATTTTTTTTAAAGTTTTTAACAGTACATCCATTATATCAAAAATATGTTTTATGGCAAGAGGTAATTAGTATTCAGTATTCAGTATTTAGTATTAAGCTCTAAAAAATTTATAACATATAATCTACAAACTATCATAACTGACTGCGTTTTCTATGTGGTTTATTTTTGCTTTATTTCTATCTTCGTCAACTATAATTGCGATCACGTCAATTTGCCAATTAGTGTCGTCAGAATGTCTATGCTCTGCCAAATAAAAAAGAGCTGTTCTAATAAGTCTTTTTTTCTTATGAAAGTTTACGGCTTCTTGAGGCAGTCCGTATTTATCAGAGCTTGCCTTTGTTCTTGTTTTTACTTCAATAAAATGAATTATGCCGCCGGATTTAGCGATTACGTCTATTTCCCCAATTCTTTTCTGATAATTAACTTCTAATACTGAGTACCCGTTATTTTTCAAAAATTTGCAGGCTAATTTTTCTCCAAGGTTTCCAAGTTTTCTTTTTTGGGTCGGCATTTTTAAAATAAATTCATCAATTGTTTAGTTATATTTGCCAGTATGTTGTTTTGCCGGTCGTAATAATAAAGTCCAGCTAAAAATCCTATAAAGACAGTAAAAATAATTCCTAGACTTAAAAAGTCAGATTTCATATTATATTTTTTTGTTTCTTCTTTAAGATCATCTTTTTTGCTCATTGTTAATATTTTTAATATTTAATCAAATATATGTCTTAGATCACGAAATTCTATTTTTAGTTATCTTCGTATAAATATTAGTTTTATTGGTGTTTCCTATAATAAACACCAATAAAACTAATATTTACGTTAAACAAAAGAATTAATAAGAGTTTTGTAATTCAAAGTATATGTATAGTTTATAATTATATTTGATTTTATGCAAATTTTTGATTAGAGGGACTACATATTGACAAAAATGAAAAATTGATGTATTATGTTAAGTTGGGTATTTTATAATGGATAATTGAAATAAAAATTGTTTATTTTAGTTATCTTGTATTAAATAAACGCTTATTAAATAAAGGTGGGGATACAGGAGAAAATATGATGTTTTGTTCTTATAAAAATATAGAAGAAATAAGGAAGGTGAAAGATTATGGCAATTGAAAGTGAAATAGATGTTGTGGACGATGTTAATGAACTTTTTGATTTTGTTAGATCAAATTTCAATGGTTCTGAATTAAGTAAAATCAAAAGAGCTCTTAGCTATTGGGATGAGGGAGCGGTTGATTATGCTTTAGACTATTTCAGATCGATTTCAAGAAATGACAAGAACGGTTTTGATGAAAAGATCATTGCTCGTATTGGAATGGTAGTATGCTCTACTAAACAAGGAGAAACTGAGAAAGCATTGTCTTCTCTTGGTATGATCTTGAACATATTCAGTAAAGGTTTATTTCTAGAAAATATCTTTTTCTTTGAAAAACTTAGGGAAAGTGAAATTAATTCTGAAGAAATAGATATTGCAATAGAAGTTTTCAAAAAAATGATAGTAATTGTTGAAAAATTTGAGATCAAAAGCCAAAAGGCAGGAGAGGATGAGAACAGGAGGATTGCGGGAGTAATAAGAGTTAACGCCAGAATAAGTTTGGCGAAACTTCAGATCTTTCAAGAGAAATGGAAAGAAAGTCTTCAAAATCTTTTACAAGTAGAGGCACTTGTTGTTGCAAAAAAAGATTATTTTGTTTTGCTTGGGATTTATAATTTGATCGTAAAGGCATATTATAATCTTGAGGGCAAAGACTCTGTGAATATTCAAAAATATCAGGAAAAGCATTTTGTGACTTTAAATGCTATTGCGCAAACGCGTTTTCCAAAAGGACATCACACAAAAAAACTTGGGCGCTAATTTGATTAGTTAGCCCTTTTTTATTATTTTTTCAACACAGATAAAAATGCTTCTTGCGGAATCTCAACTTTTCCAAATGATTTCATTTTTTTCTTTCCTTTTTTTTGCTTTTCCAGAAGCTTTCTTTTTCGGCTGACATCTCCGCCGTATAATTTGGCTGTTACATCTTTTCTGAACGGTCTTATTGTTTCACGCGCGATTATTTTTCCGGAAATTGCAGCCTGAAGCGCAACGGCAAAATTTTGACGAGGTATTGCAGTTTTGAGCTTCGCAACAACTTTTTTCCCTTCTTCTTGAGCTTGGTCTCGAGGGACAATTCTTGAAAAGGCTTCAACTTTTTCACCGGCAACTAGAATATCTAATTTAATCAAATCACCAGCTCTGAATTCCATTGGTTCATAGTTCATAGAAGCAAAACCGCTTGAAATGCTTTTTAGATTATCATAGAAGTCAACAATTATACTTATTAAAGGAACTTCATAATTCAGAATTACTCTGTCTTCTGAAAGGTAATTTGTACTTTGATAAATTGCTCGCGAATTTTCTGCAAGTTTCATAACTGAACCGATTCTGTCTTTTGGCAGGATGATCTCAAGTTTTGCCCACGGTTCTTTTATATGTTCTATGTGTGAAGGATCCGGCATTTCGGCTGGAGAAAAAATTGTAACTTCTTTTCCATCTCTCTTTTTAACAATATAAGAAACAGATGGAGTTGTTATTACGAGATTCATATCATATTCTCTGGAGAGTCTTTCGCTTATAATTTCAAGATGAAGCATTCCAAGAAACCCGCAAATAAAACCGCGTCCAAGAGCAGAAGAGCTTTCAGGTTCATATGAAAGAGACGCGTCATTAAGTTTTAGTTTTTCAAGAGCATCGCGAAGATTTGGATATTCATCTCCCTCAATAGGATATACGCTCGCAAATACGGTTGGTTTGACTTCTTTGTATCCTGAAAGCGGTTTTACTAATTTTTCAATTTCTTTTTCGTCCTTGAAAGACGAGTTAAATATTGTTATAGTGTCTCCCACTCGGCATTTTCCAACTTCTTTCAGTCCGGTTGCGATATATCCTACGTCTCCGGCCTCAAGAAATTTTGTTTTCTCAAGTTGTGGTTTTATGATGCCGAGTTCTATAATTTCTGATTTTGCTTTTGCTTCAAGAAAATATATTTGGCCTCCTTCGCCTATTTTCCCGTCTATTATTCTTACTTGCGCGACTACGCCCTTGTATGAGTCAAAATATGAATCAAAAATTAAAGCTCTTAATGGTTTATTGATATCTCCTTTGGGTGAGGGAATTTTTTTGATTATTTCATCAAGAACCTTCTCAACATTTTCTCCTGTCTTTGCGGAAATTTTTATTATCTCATCTTCTTTTGTGCCGATTAAATCGCTTATTTCTTTTGATACTTTTTCTATCATCGCATTCGGCATATCAATTTTATTTATAACAGGAATAATCTCTAAATTCTGTTCCATTGCTAAATATAAATTTGCCAAAGTTTGCGCTTGAATTCCCTGCGTAGCGTCTACAAGCAAAATCGCGCCCTCAACAGCCGCAAGCGATCGGGAAACCTCATAAGCAAAATCAACATGGCCCGGAGTGTCAATTAGGTTAAGAATGTATTTTTGA
>JAGLXN010000067.1 GCA_023132875.1 Candidatus Parcubacteria bacterium | reverse complement strand
TTGTAAAAGAAGCGATAATTGAATTACTTGGTGTTATGGGAGTGGAGGCAGAGATTGACGAAGAAAGAATTGAAAACGTAGGAGATGGAATGGAGGTTTATACGGTTAACTTAAAGACAGAAGACCCAAATTTATTGATCGGCCAATATGGATCTAATTTGCAGTCTTTTCAGCATTTAGCGGGAATTATAGTCAGAAAAAGGCTTTTCGGTCAAGGTGTGGATCTTGAAGACGAGGTTATAAAATTTAATGTTGATGTCAATAATTATAAAAAACAGAAAAAAGAATCGCTAATGAAACTTGCCGATACTATAGCTAATCAAGTTGTTTATAGTAAAAATTCAGTTGCATTGCGTCCAATGTCTGCTTACGAAAGAAAAGTTATTCATATGGAGATATCTACTAGGAAAAATTTAGACACTGAAAGCGTGGGAGAAGACATTACCAGGAGGATTATTATAAAATATGTTGAGGAGTAAGCATACTAACATTTTAACATTTTAACATACTAACAAGATTCTTTGTCTAATTTTTGAGAACATAAAGTGTAAAAATATTAAGATGGTTTGACAATGCAACAATTTATCAAAGTTTTTGACAAAAATTTCAATATAAAAATGTTAGTATGTTAGTATGAATCTTAATCTTACTCAAAAAATCGCGTATAACGCATTATTTTCCACAGGGGCCCGTATTATTGAGGTGGTCCTTGCTTTAGTAATTATAGGATTAACGACAAGGTATCTTGGAGATGGCGGTTTTGGAGATTATATAATTGTAATTACTTTCGTATATATTTTTTCTGTTATCGCGGATTTAGGCCTTTATTCAATTGTTGTTCGGGAAATTTCGCGAGAAGGAGCAGATGAAGAAAAAATCGTAAATAATGCTTTTACGCTGAGATTTGTGGCAGGATTTTTTATTTTAAGTTCTGCTTTTTTTGTTTCTCTTATATTTCCATATTCAGAGATCGTGAAATTGGGAATTGGCGTTGCGGCAATTGGATTTTGGATTCTTTCCAATACCCAGGTTTTAATGGGACTTTTTCAGAAACATTTAGCTATGGATAAAGTCGCCGTCGCTGAAATTTCAGGCAGGATCATTCAGCTTTTGTTTGTGTGGACTTGTATTAAATTTGATTTAGGATTTTTGTATATAATATTTTCTATATTTTTAGGCGCGATATTTAATTTTGCGTTAATTTTATTTTTTACTTCAAAATACGTAAAAATAAGGCTGAGGTTTGATTTTAAGTTTTGGAAAAAATTGCTTAAACAAGCTTATCCTCTCGCTATCTCGGCAATTTTAGTTCTGATCTATTTCAAGCTTGATACGATTTTTCTTTCTGTAATGAAGCCAAGAGAAGATGTTGGCGTTTATGGGCTATCTTACAAGATTTTAGAAAATCTTATATTTTTTCCGGCAATGATCGTTGGTCTTACTATGCCGATTATGAGCAGATATATTTTTACTGACAGAAATAGGTTTAAATCGGTTGTACAAAGAACATTGAATTTTCTGTTTATTGCTGTTGTTCCAATGACATTTGGAACAATTTTAATTTCTGACAAGATTATAAAGTTGATTGGCGGCGAGTCTGGATTTTATGATTCCCCTCTTGTTTTAAATATTCTAATGATAGCGCTGGGATTTATATTTCTTGGAGCGCTATTCTCTAATATTATAATCGCCGCGAATAAGCAAAAGCGGTTAGCGCAAATATATTTCATCGGAATGATATTTAATATTATTACTAATATAATTTTTATTCCAAAATATTCATATTTTGGCGCCGCGATAACAACGGTAGCAACAGAATTATTAGTTACCGCCTTGATGATTATTGTTGTATATCGCGCGCTGAGATTTCTCCCGTCGTTCGCAATATTATTTAAAGCAGTTGTCGCGTCGCTTCTTATGGCATCAGCGCTTTATTATTTCAACTATCTGAATATCTTTTATCTTCTTATTCTCGGCGCTGTTGTTTATTTGCCTACAATATATTTTCTCGGTGGAATTTCAAAGAAAGAGATTGGGAAGTTGATGAATAGAGGAGATTGACACTTTGCTGAAATATGGCTATTCTTAAAATAAGGACCTGCTAAAATAGTAGGTTTAAAACAGAATTGGAGGATAAAGAATGGACCATTATGATAAACTAAGGAGATTTATAGAAAAAAACCCCGTAAAAGGTGAAGAAGAATTTTCAGCAACGAACTTGTCAGATATAATAGATCAAGCTAATCTTGCGGCAAAGCAAGCTGCTCGTGGAATTTTAGGAAACGGTGCGAGCGGTGAGCCTCTAGAAGAATTGACCAAAAACACAATGTTGTCTTCTGATATTAGGTTAAGAGCGGCGCAAGAGCTGTTTGGACTGGATGGCAGGTCGCATATCTGTAGATTTATCCTCAAGAATTTGCCAGATAATTTTTTTGAAGAAGATGAAGCAGAAGCAGAAGGCTTTATGATAAAAGTCTGCAGAAAATTACTTAAAGGATCAGGCAGTGAAGAAGATAATACCTTGGTTGTTGAAAAAGCGCTTTCTCTAAAAAATAAAGATGTTGTAGAAGCTCTTATAGTGGGCGCATAAAGCTTTACTATGAAAGACATTAAAATAAGCATGAAATGATTTATCTTTTTATTTTAAATCATTTCTTTTTTATTTGCCTCAAATTGAATAATATTTCATAATGGTTATATAAACTGTTATTCTGAGGAGGGACGATACCGTATCAAAAGTACGGCACAAGCTCCGCAATCCCGTTATTATACAAATAGAATTATAATATAAAATTCTACCTGCATAATTTCGGGATCCTTCAGTCGCTTCTCTCCATCAGGATGACAGTAAGAAAAGATGTTATTTATAATTTAGTTTCAGGATGACAAAAATAATAATATGTTTCTAAGTCTCAAAAAAATAAATCTTGAATATTTCGGAATTTTAACGCTTGCAATTGCCGCAGGGCTGATGATTTCTTTTTATAATTTGTCAGTCTTATTTATATTGGCTTCAATTCTGTTTGTTATAATTTCTTTTAAATATTTCAATCAGGTTTTATTTTTATTAATTTTATATATCCCCTTTCAGGTTGCCCTTAATATTTCCGCGGGGATTGACCTTGCTTCGGGGAGGGTTTTAATTCTATATCTTTTCGCGGTCTGGATTATAAGATCGCTAGCCGAGAAAAAATTTATTATTAGATTCAATTTGCAAACACTTTTAATTGGGGCATTTTTAGTTTTGGCATTATTCTCAATGTTACAGGCATGGGATATGGGAAGAGCTTTCAGAAAAATACTTGTTTTTCTTTCCATATTTCCTCTTTATTTTATAATTACCTCCTTATCAATCCCCTCCTTATACAAAGTAGGAACAAGGCACTGTCTTGTTCCTACTATTGCAAAAAGGAGAGTGATAATTAAAAATAAAAATAATTATATTTACAAAATTTTAAATACGCTTATTGTAAGCGGATTTATTTTATCTCTAATTGGAATTGCGCAATTTTTACTTCAATTTTTTATTGGCATTGATCCGATTATAAAATTTTGGAGTATGTATATATCCCCTATTTTCTACGGCAACACTTTCGGAGCTGAAGTTATTACAAATCCAAGCTGGCTGGTAAATATTGGCGGTGTAACGATTCTTCGCGCTTTTTCTCTTTTTCCAGACCCGCATATGTTTTCGTTTTATTTGGGGCTCTTAATTCCAGTTGTGCTTGCGATTGTACTTGTTGGTAAAAATAATTCTATCTGTCATTCTGAATTTAGTTCAGAATCTATCTATCGGACAGGCAGGTCTGCTACTAATAAAGGTTTGATCGGCTTTCAATTCCTAAAACAAATTATAAAGAAGATAGGAGAGCTTTGTGGTTATAGGCGAAAGATTCTGAAACAAGTTCAGAATGACAATTTAATTCAGAATAACAAGCATACATTTTTTAATAGTAAATTATTATATCTCATCCTCTTCATAATGCTTCTTGCTGAACTTCTAACGTTCTCTCGCGGTGGATACATAGGAATGATCGCTGGTATCGGCGTAACTATAATTTTACTTTGGAGATATATAAACTTTAATAAAAAAATAATTTTAGGATTAGTGGCAGGAATCTCTGTTTTATTTATAATGTTTAGTAATCAATCAATTATAAATAGATTTTTATCATCATTTGATTTTGATGAAGGATCAAATACAGAGAGGATAAAAAACTGGAATCAGGGCTGGGAAATTTTTAGTGATAATTTTTTTACCGGTGTTGGTATTGGAAATTATTCAATCTATTTATATCCGACAGTTGAATATAGGACTCCAATTTACGCGCATAATTTATATTTAGACATTGGCGCGGAAATGGGAATTTTTGCTTTGCTCGTCTGGCTGGCGTTAATTGGAATTACAATCTGGCAATTATTTAAAACCGGCGAAAAATCTAAAGATGCTTTTTCACGCGCTTTATCTTTTGGATTAGTCGGTTCGCTGATATGGTTTTCCACGCATTCATTTTTTGACACTTCAATTTATTCCCCGACGATTTTGGCAGTTTTTGTAATTATTGTTTCTATTTCGGTGATGATTATAAAAGTATCAAGTATTAAGTATTAAGTATCAAGCGCATTGACACTAATGTTGCTTAATACTTAATACTAAATACTAAATACCATGATTTTATTTCTAATATTATTTTTTCTCACATTCACCGCAATAACTTTGCGCGATATCAGATATGGCGTTTATGCTGTCATTTTCTCAATGCCGCTGTATCTCGTGAGATCTTCAATCGGTGGAATTCCAACGACAGTTTTGGAAATTATGATTTATATTTTGTTTTTAGTTTGGGTTTTTAGCAGAATTAGAAAAAATTTATTATATGAAAATTTCTACCCGGCTTTAGCCGAGGGTTTTAGCGGTTTTAACCGCTTGTGTAAAAATAATTTTATTTTATCAATCGGGATCGCATTATTATTTTTAGGTCTAACAATATCAACATTTAACTCAACAGATTTACGAATCAGTCTTGGCATATTAAAAGGCTGGTTTATTGATCCATTTTTATTTTTTATTGTTTTTGTGAGTGCTATTAAAAAGAATAAGCACATTATGTTGTCTCTAAAAAGCTGGATTTTTTCTGGCGTTGCTGTTTCTTCAATAAGCATTTTTTATTTATTAAATAACGAACTTACTTTTGATGGCCGTCTTAAAGCATTTTTTCTCTCGCCAAATCATCTTGCGATGTATTTAGCGCCAGCATTTTTAATCGCATTATTTTTTCTGTTAAATA
>JAGLXN010000066.1 GCA_023132875.1 Candidatus Parcubacteria bacterium | reverse complement strand
ATGTGGAAGGGCTCAGAGACGATCTTCAGCAGGGTATTGAACATTTTTTCCAATTCGGTCTCTATATAACGATATATGGAGATACAAAGGAACAGCTAAAGAAAATTGAAACTCAAGTAGAGTCAATTCTAGAAGCAAAGCTTATATACTTGAAGCCTACTATAATGCAAATGGAAGAAGGTTTTAATTCAACATTGCCGCTTGGAAGCGATAAGCTGATGATAGGCAATAATATGAATACTTCTCCCTTATCAACCACATTTCCATTTGTCTCAAGCGATTTAACTTCTAACCAGGGAATACTGTATGGAATTAACAGGCACAACAACAGTTTAATTTTATTTGACAGATTCTCAATGGAGAACGCGAACGTAGTTATTTTCGCCAAATCCGGGTCAGGAAAAAGTTATGCTGTGAAACTTGAGATTTTAAGAAGCCTTATGATGGAAACTGATGTTATTGTCGTTGATCCTGAAGATGAATACAGGCATCTTTGCGATACGGTAGGAGGAGCTTTCATGAGAATTTCCCTGTCTTCAAAGCATCATATAAATCCTTTTGATCTGCCGTCAGCGATCGGAGACGAAACATCTGCTGATGTTCTGCGAAAAGCGATTTCTGATGTCGCGGGGCTTATAAAAGTTATGCTTGGAAAAATCTCTGCTGACGAAGATTCTATTTTAGACAAAGCAATCGCGGAAACTTACGCTATAAAAGACATAATTCCTGAAGCTGATTTTTCCAATCTTGAACCTCCGACAATGGGCGATTTGCAAATGGTGCTGGAAAATATGAGGGGAGCGGAAAGCCTTTCTACTAGAATTAAAAAATATACCGAAGGAACTTTTGCCGGATTTTTGAATCATAAAACGAATATTAGCATTGATTCGGGCATGGTTGTTTTTAACATTCGCGATATGGAAGAAGAACTGCGTCCCGTGGCTATGTATTTGGTTCTGCATTATATTTGGACATTGATAAGGTCAAAAATGAAAAGGAGAATAATGGTTGTTGATGAGGCATGGGTTATGATGAAGCATGAAGACGCGGCTTCTTTTCTTTTTGGTATCGCGAAAAGGTGCAGGAAATATTATTTAGGGCTGACCACGATTACTCAGGATGTAACTGACTTTATGACTTCAAAATATGGCAAGCCGATTGTTACTAATTCTTCAATTCAGCTTTTATTAAAGCAGTCCACGGCGGCTATTAAGGTTATAGTTGATACATTTTATCTTACTGATGAAGAGAAATTTTTGCTTCTGGAAAGCAATGTCGGAGAAGGAATTTTCTTTGCCGGCTCAAAGCGCGCCGCGATAAGGATCGTCGCTTCCTATTCCGAAGATCAGATTATAACCTCTGATCCGGAACAGCTTCTTGAAATTGAGAAAGCAAAAGAAGAGATTCAGGAAATGGCGTAAGAACTGGAATTTTGAATTTTGAATATCGAATTTAGAATCAATTTTTAAAATCCCCTTCTTTTAAGGAGGGGCAGGGGTGGTTGAGAAATATCACTGAACAGTAATATATATCATACATATTGCAGTTTCACTTAACAATAATTATGGGCGAAATTTGCTAAGATATAATAAACTAATTTTTAGAAATATGAGTATGGAAAATTTACTTAAAAAAGGTGCTGAAGGACAAATAACAGAAGAACCAAAAGAAATTAAAACAGAAAAATGGGAAGAAAATAAAGAAAAAGAAAGAACAGCGAAAATAGATTTAATTAAAGAAACATTAGAGACGCATTTTCCAAAAATAATTGGAATGGCGGAATTTGTGCTGAGTAAAAAAGAAATTTCTATTTCAGATGAAAATAAAGAAAAATTTAGAAATTTATTGATTGGCACGGACGAAGTAGCTATTAAGATTTTAAAAATTGGTTCATCTGACAAGAGAATAGAAGCGGTTAGCGGAGTTTTGACTCCTTTATTGGAAAAGGAAATCAAAATAAAAGAAAGAGAGAATGAAGGAGAAAAAATTTCTAAGCAGCAAAAAATAAAAGAAAAGCTTAGAGTAGTAGTGCCAGATGATTCTGAAAAAGATAAAGAATATATGAAAAAGTTGGCGGATTTACTTGGGAATTTAGAAATGGCTGCTGATGGGAGAGTAAAAATTATTTTAATGGCGCTTAATAAAATCTTAAGAAATGATAAAATTCAGGAAAAAGTATCTAATGATTTTAGAGAGTGGATGAATGAAGATGAAACCGAAGAAAACGCGGCAAACGCGGATGATGAAATAAATATAGAAAATATTGAAGAAGAAATAGAAAAAATCGCGGAAGAGTTTGATTTAGATAATATAAATATCGCAAAAAAGTTTTAATTTAAAAAAGAAAGGAACAGGATTATGCTATTTAAAGAACTAATAATGTCTTCAGATAATATAAAAAAAGAAGTAAAAAAAGCATCGGAAATATCCGAACAAACATATGAAAATGTTAAAGAATCACATGACAAACTTGAACAAACACATAAAAATATTGAAAAATCACATAACGAAGAAGAAAAAGCTCTTGAAAGATTTGAGGCTATAGAAGCAGAATTATTAGAGAAATTGGGAGATGATTTTGAGGGTCTTAGCCATGAAGACGCAGTAAGAGTCTTTAAAATTTCAGAGAGGTGTCCGCGTCATATTATACTTTCTGATCCTCTGTATTTAAAGATATATAAAGTGCTTGAAGAAGTTACTGAATCCGAGTAAGCCGTAAGATAATTAATTAAAAAAGAAGAAAAGAATATATTATCAAATATGAACTCTGATTTTAGAAAAACTGGAAATAGTAAAAATGGAGCCGCAAATTCTCAGTCTTCTTCTTTTCAGGGAGCGCAAGAAGAAAAAATCAAGCAGATAAAAGACGAAATAGAAGAAAAATTTAAACCGGAATTAACAGAAAAAATTGAAATTGGAATTGAAAAAGAAGCCAAAAAAAAAGGAATAAATAAAATATTGCCAGTACGAGAAAACAAAGAAGATCGGTTAGATAGGATTGAGAAAGAAGCAAGATACGAAGCAGAAAAAAATAAATATACAAATAGTGATCCTCTTCCTAAAAATTTAAGAAGACCGGAAGAAAGCAGAAATTTACCAATTGACAGCAAGAGGCAAAAAAAAATAGACAAATATACGGAAGAAACGAATCAAGAAGCGCGAAAAGAAATAGAAAAAGTGTCAAAAAACATTAAAGATAAGAGAATAAAAATAGTGCTTAAACTGGCGGGAGATCATTTTGACAAAATCGCCTTTGCCATAGCCCGGAAGATGTCGAAAGAAGCAAATAGAGGCGGAATTCGCGCTATAATACCGATAGCAATAACCTATTTCATTGCTTTCGGTAAAGATATACTTGATGTTGTTATTAATCTTCTTACTCTCACTGGAGTCGGAGCTATCGTAGTGGTTATAGTAACGGCTATTATCGGTGCAATATGCGCTATAATACTGGCTATGTTTTGGATGTCAATCGGAGGAGATTGGAAGGGCGGTATTTTAAAAAAGAAGCTTTTAAAAAAAATATTTTTGAAATATGGCGTGAGAATTGTTTTTGTTGTTGTTATCGGAGATTCTGTCGCAGTATTTAATATACTTCCGCTGATGCTCTTTTTCAATGTTTGGGCTCATCTTGATTTTATAAAGGATGTAAAAAAATCAAAAGTTGAATATAGAAATTTCATGGATGAATACGCAAGTGAAAAAAGAGTCAGAAAAACTACTTTTAACAATTATTTGTCAAAAACTTAAATGTGATATTTATATAGAGCTAGTGGTTTGAGTTAGAAATTCACCGTGGGAACTGCTTTGTAAACAGTTCCATGATATTTCTCATTCACACAAACCGTATCATAAGAATTATTTAAACAAAAACAATATCCGAATCTTAAAAATAAAAGAAACTGGTTGCAAACCAGTTCTCGCAAAATTTGTCAGGAGT